>JASJGV010000548.1:0-8618 GCA_033791325.1 Desulfobacterales bacterium
AGGGGAATTATCCAGGAAACAACGTTATCGCAACGATATTTAGTATAATAAGGTATCATTACCTATTATTTGCCATGTTGTTTATGCAACTATGGGGGAAAGTGTGCTGCGGCTGCGCAAAAGCCCCCGGGTTATTGTGTATCCCGGGGGCTTTTATTTTTAATAGAAACGCCTGATTGTTACGATACCGTTATCCGGCATTGGGATCAGGCAGCAAGGAGAAATGCCTTGTCCGTGGCTTCGCGTATTTCATCCGGTGTAAAGGGCTTGGGAAGATAATCCACAGCGCCCATGCGCGTCGCCTCCACGGCGGTCTCGATGCTGGCGTAGCCGGTGATCATGATGACCTTTGCCTCCGGATTTTTATCTCGGATAGTCTGCAGTAGCTCCAGACCCTTGACACCCGGAATCTTAAGGTCAAGGAGTATCAGTTTATATGGATGTGATGCGATGCTTTCAAGAGCCTCCTCTTTGGTAATTGCCTGGTCGACCTGGTAGCCTTTTTTATGCAGAATTTTACGGATGTTATTGTTGACCGCCACCTCGTCGTCGATGACCAGAACATTTTTGGTGATAGATGCATTGGGAAATTCTAAACTGGCAGCCGAGGTCTGTTCCATTTCTTTGGTCATACGTGTGACATTCTGTTTCAGTGTTTCATAGGGTACTTGGACGGTGCCGTCGTAGACCAGGTTCTCGATATATTCAGGGCCCGTGACAGCTGCGACCTCTTCATAATTAAAAGGCTGATCGATACTGATGAGCTCCGTCATGTCGATGCTTTTTCCCTTTTTGGCAGCTCTTTTTTTCTTGGCCAGCTTAGGGCATAGCGCTTTTTTTGTGCCGGCCTTGCAGGTGGCTCCCAGCTTTTTAAATATATCGCACACCATGCTGCCCACCTCACAGAAGCCTTCCAGGGATTCCGAGGCTGTTATCTCGATCACGGGCATGTCCGAACGGGAAACCTGGTCTGCATAGGTTTCGCCGGTCTGTCGGGCGACCTCGTCCCTGTCAAAGGGCATATCCACGTCAATTTTCCCCTTTTGCATCATCCTGGCTACATTCTTTTTCAGCTCTTCATAGGGTACAAAAGCAACACCTTCGCTCTGCAGGGACTGTATGTATTCGGGACCGGTTACCGCTGCCACTTCCTCATAATCAAAGGGCTGGTCAATACCAATCAATTGTTTGACATCCGCTATGTTTTTCTTTTTGGCGGCTCTTTTTTTCTTGGCCAGCTTGGGACATAGTGCTTTTTTTGTACCGGCCTTGCAGGTGGCACCTAGTTTTTTGAAAATATCACACACCATGTTGCCGGTTTCACAAAAACCCGCCAGAGGTTCAGGCATTTTGACTTCAATGACCGGCATGTCTGAGGGCCCCAATGACTTGGCATAGGCTTCTCCGGTGACAGCTGCCACTTCATCCGGGTCAAAAGGCATATCAAAATCAATAACATCGATATACTCCTTTTCCTTGGCGGTGGTGGGTGCTTCTACAAGCTTTCCTGTCAGGGCTTTTTCAACGGTGGATCGCAGTTCGTCGGGTGTGAAAGGTTTGGGGATATAGTCCAGTGCCCCCATTCGAATAGCTTTCACTGCAGTGTCTGTGGATGCATAGGCTGTCATCATCACCGCTTTGGTGAGGGGCCACTGCTCCTTGACAAGCTTTAAGAGCTCGAGACCGTTTTTCCCGGGCATGACAATGTCTGATATAAGCAGGGAAAAGGATTCCGAAGCCATTTTTTCCAGGGCCTCTTCAGCGCTCATGGCGTGCACCACTTCATAGTGATTCTTCTTTAAGATTTTTTCCACATTGCTGCAGATTTTTTTTTCATCATCGACCACGATAATTTTTGGTGCTGTTTCCATGTGATCCTCCTGGCTGCATTAATTTATTCGGCAAGGTTTTTGTTTGCAATTGGTAAATGCACAAGGTGTGCCAAAGGGGCATGCTGTGACTAACATACTGAAACAATGGCAAATATTTTTATGTAAGATGTTGATTCATTTCATAAGCGTATAAATAAAATATACAGTTATTGGTGAAAAATGCCTGTCAAACGGGCTGTCATGGCAGGTGAAACGATGATATTTTGAAAGGATTCTTGGTGTAACCACATAAAATTATACTGAATAGGGGCAATATGGTGTGTTGTGACCAACCAAAGAGAATGTGATATGTATAATAAATATATACATGTATGGAAAGAATTGTGGGTCGGTTTATAGGGGTTGTCAGAAAACCGTTCCGATTGAGGACCGTTTTTCTGCTACAAACCCTTATGCCGCCATCCTAATTTTCGGAACATTATTATGACAAGCGGTATAAAAAAGGTTGCAAAAGGTCTTGTCACACATTTTTTAGGTAGTTTATTTCACCAACATGCTGTAAAAGCAACAAAATAGAAAAGTGTGGATTTTGTTGCTATGAACACCCAAAAATATCTTTTCCTGGCCCTGACCAGCGGCTTGTTATTGGGGCTGCCCTGGTCTGACTCGGCTTTGTTTTTTCTTGTCTTTTTTGCATGGGCCCCCCTTCTGGTGTTGGAAGAGGACGTTCGGCATTATCCGAATCCCTACGCCGTATTCAACTACGCCTTTGTCAGCTTCCTGTTGTGGAATATTATCGGGACCTGGTGGATCACTCAGGTCCAGTTTGTGGGAGCCATTCTCATCATTATCGCAAACGCGCTGCTGCAAGCGTTTGTTTTCTGGCTGGCAAGCCGTATCCGGACAATTCTGGGCATTTCATTGTTGTTTCCTTTTCTATTTATCTGGATGGGTTACGAGTACTTACATCTATCCTGGGACCTGGCCTGGCCCTGGTTGAACCTGGGCAATGCCCTGGCCTCAGGACCGGAACTCATTCAATGGTACGAGTTTACCGGTGTTCGTGGCGGGACGCTCTGGATTATACTGACTAATGTTGCACTCTTAAGGGTGTATGATACCTGTCGCCAAAACACCCCGGGTTCGATTGCTCTGGTTGTGGCAGCAGCACTGACGCTCCTTCTTGTTCCCATCTTTGGATCACATTTTATTTTCCAGAAGATTGAAGAAAAAGGAGAAACCGTAAACATTGCCTTGGTTCAGCCCAATCTGGATCCCTATACGGAAAAATTTGACCCGGACATTCATGCGCAGCATGTGGCGGCGTTTTTCAGGACAGCGGAAGCGTTAGTCGACGGTGACACCCGGTATCTATTTGGACCTGAAACCCTTATTCTGGAACAGATTGACGAAATAAACCCTTTGGATTCGGTTTATTATCGGGATATGCTGGCATTTCGGGAAAAATACCCCAAGTTGAATATTCTTCTGGGTGTGCACAGCTACCAGAAACTCGACAATCGAGATCTGCCTCCGGGAAGTCGTTTCAACCGCGAAAAGAACTTTTACTACGAGCCTTTCAACACGGCGCTTTTTCTGCCGGCAGGCGCTGTACCCGTACCTCAGTTTTATCACAAAACCAAATTGGTTCCGCTGTTCGAGCGTATGCCCTTTGTGCAATATCTAAGCTTTCTGGGGAAATACTCTCTGGAGCTTGGCGGATATACCGGCACCTACAGCCCCCGGCAGGAGAGCACCACATTTGTATTGCCCGACCAATCCATAAGCATCGTGCCGATTGTGTGCTTTGAATCCATATTCGGCCCGTACTGCTCCCGCTATCTACCGGAAGAAAAGGGGTTTATCTGCATGATCACCAATGATGGGTGGTGGAAAAATACGCCGGGCTATCAGCATCACTTCAATTTCAGCTCACTACGTGCCATTGAAAACCGGCGAGATTTTGTACGTGTTGCCAATACAGGCATTTCTGCTATTATAAATGCCAAAGGAATGGTTGTCGCCAGGACGCCCTGGTGGGAAAAAACGACCCTCAAGGGAAAAATTCATCTACGCCGGGGACAGACCTTTTTTGCCCGACATGGTGACTATCTGGGCCGGTTTTCGTTGGTATTGAGTGGCATTCTGGGTATATTGGCAGGGATTCGAGTGCTGAAAACACGTCGGGTCTGAGGGACATGTAAACTGCGCACCATAGGGATTTTGTCTTGTGTCCATTGTTTATACCGCTTGTCATAATAATGTTCCGAAAATAGGATGGCGGCATAAGCGTTTGTAGCAGAAAAACGGTCCTCAATCAGAACGTTTTTCTGACAACCCCTATATAAGCCGGTCACAGGATCGGTTGTTTCCGAAACAGGGAGGGCCACATGAGTACTTGCACAAATTGGAGAGCAAACTCAGTTTATATTCTTATTTTCCTGACAGCCTTTACACTGTTGACTGAAAGGGGTCTTAACGCAGCCGATTCAAAAGGTGTTTTTCTCACGTCGTATACTGAAAAATATCAAAAGGCATTTCACATGCTGATACCCAAAGACTGGAAAGATGAAGGGGGTATGATTCCCAGCGGTGTCCAGTGGAATGTTGTCGATCTGGTGGAAAACAACATTCGTTTTCGTGTTGCTAGTCCCGATGGGAAATCGTTTTTCGGGTGGTATCCTCGATTTTATTTTCAGGATCCCCAGTCATTTATTCGCTCCAGCGGCGGGATATTACAACCCCGGATCGGGCAGGTATTGAACGGTTGCTGGGTATATCCTTTTTTAAATGTTGCAGAATATGTCCAATATATTGTGTTCGGACAATTGGCGGGCAATGAATTTCAAAATCCCAGGATTATTGGTAATGTGGTTCACGCACCCGAGCTGAAACCCCTTGTTCCTCAAATCGCTACCCGCTACGACTGCGGCTATGTGAATTTTGAGTGTCGTATCAACGGCACCCCGATGACAGGCCGTATCTACAGCATTAACTATGATATTCAAGGCCAGATCTGGTCCACGGTCGGGACATTTGGATGGGTGGCCCCCAAATCCCGGCGTGAACATGATGGGCGACTTATGGAGATATGCATACGGTCTTTCAGGCTCAATCCTCAATGGGTTGCACGCGCTTCCGCTGCTGCCCAGCAACGGGCCAGTCAATATCACCAGGTTATCCAGGACATGCAGCGTATCGACAATGAGATCAGCCGGAATCGGGCCCAGACAAAAAGCGATATCCAGGAAGAGTTTTACAAGGTCATCACCGGTCAAATTGAAACCTATGATCCAAGCACAGGGTCGAGTCAATACCTGCCCATGTACAACCATGCCTATACCGATGGACAGGGGAATTACTTTTTAAGGGATTATGATGACGGAACCGTGCCTTTCGAGAATGCATCGGAGTGGCGAAAATTAAAGATTGTCAATCGCAATGAATGATAACCACTTGGTTTATTCAACAGAAACGGGTCGGATCTGCCCTGCGTGCGGCAAATCAGTATCTGCGTGCGTCTGTAAAAAAAGGAAAGTTCCTAATTCACACAGGCAACAAGCAGTTTATCCCAACGACGGCACTATCCGGATACAACGGGAAGTTAAAGGGCGCAAAGGTAAAACCGTCACCGTCGTTTCTGGCGTCCCCCTTGAAGGCGAAAAACTAAAGAAATTTGCCAAGGCATTAAAGGGTCGCTGTGGTGCTGGCGGAACTGTTAAGGACGGCGTTGTAATTATTCAGGGAGATCACCGGCAAACAATACTGGAGGAAGTCAAGAAACACGGCTACAATGCCAAGTTTTCCGGGGCTTAGCTATTTAGTCTCCGGGTTAATAGATGCGACAAGATCGCGTTAATAAACTTGAACCGAAACAGCGAGCGCATTCCCCGTAGGTTCTTCTGTGCGGCAGTGCTTCGCATGCTGCGAGGTTCTTCAATTTATAATTTCTTTATGAGAGGGCTTTTGGAAACCGAGAAAAGAGATAAACTGAAAGATCATATCAAAAATAGGATTGAGGGCTTAAAGGAAAATATAACGTCTTATCAAGCGCTGACCCAGCCTATAGCACCTGATAATGCCATCGGGCGGCTAACCCGAATGGAGGCGATAAACAGCAAAAGTATCAATGAAGCCGCTCTGAGAAAAGCCAAACAGACGTTGTCAAAAATGGAACGTGCCTTGAAGATGATCCATGACCCTGGTTTTGGGATGTGTCGTGAGTGCGAAGAGCCCATTCCATTTGCACGGTTGATGATTGTGCCCGAATCTGATCTTTGTGTTGAATGTGCTGAGAATATTGTGGGGCAATGAATGCAGTCCGTCAATTAGTGGATTATCAGGGAAGTACCGAGGAGATATTTTTTCGTGGAAACGACAGTCGTTATTTTAATCTTTGCCGGATCGGCTCTTTTAACAGCACTGGTCCTTTTACGTTTGCGGCGAAAAAAAAGATTGGGCGAAAAACAGGCAACGAGGGGCCGCGAAGAAGCGCTCGAACGTATTATGTCGCTGCGGAATCAGTTTCCCGCTCCCGTAGACCAACAAGCGTGTGACCGGATCGAATCGGAAGTGAGGGCCGTGAGCCGTCATTTTTCCATGAGTACCTCCATTGCCCCCAAAAAAATATACGCCTTAGCTGCGGATCTCACAAAGAAGATTGCCGGAATTTATTATTCGGACGTTGAAAACCCGGTGTTGCAGGCCTCGATTTCCGATCTACTGCTGTTAAATGAGCGTATCGTTACACGTCTTAACCTCAAGGTCCGGGAGTTTCCTCTCAACACCGTCAAAGATATCCGGATCCAGAAAATCCTTCAGGGCAAAGACTATTACGATTCGATAATAAAAAACAAAATTGAGTGGTTCAAAAAATACAAAACCCTCTACAAGGCCGGAACCCATGCTTGGCTGAGCTACAACGCCTTAAATCCATGGTACTGGGGCAGAAGAATTGCATATACGTCTGCCAGGGAAATTATCTTCCGTTACCTGTTGACATGGATTATTACTATCGTGGGGGAAGAGGCCATGGCGGTTTACAGCAGACGGGACATCAACACCCATGAGGTCGCTTTCGAAAGGGATCTGGCCTTTGCGATGGTGGACATGGCGCACACGCACAAGGACATCTCAAAAGAAACCTATGCAATGGTTCTGGACCACGTGCTTAACAAGGCCCGTTTCAGTGATGGTTTACGGGTAAGCGTTCTCCGGGCACTCGCCGCAACTGGGCCCAATGGCTTATTTGTTCCCAAGGGTGTATACACGGAAAAGCAGAAAAAGCGATTGCTCGAGAAAGTCAACCACGTGGCTGCCGCGGACGGGGAGTTGAGCCCGGAAAGCCGATCAAGACTCGATGCCCTCGCAAGAACACTCGAGGCTATATCAAACAAAGACACACCCACATGATCTGGGAGTTGCGACTTCATATGTTGGCGGGTGAGAAAAGATAAATATATCTGTTGCAGAGTGGATGATCCGGTTCATTAGAGGAGATTTGCGCAGAAAAACAGGCATACGACCGCACGGAGGAAGAAATGGCGAACGATCTCTATTTTAACAAAGAACATGAGATGATCAGGAAAGCAGTACGTGAATTCGTGGACAAGGAAATCAATCCGCATGTGGAAGAGTGGGAAAAGCAGAAGATTACACCTCTACACGATCTTTTTAAAAAGATGGGTGATCTTGGATTTCTGGGAATTCGCTTTGACCCGAAATACGGTGGACAAGGACTCGATTACTGGTATGATCTCGTATTTGCAGAAGAAATGGGTAGAATCGATGCTGCGGGAATCTCCATGGCCATTTCCGTCCAAACACACATGGCTACCCCTGCCATCGCTCAGTACGCCAGTGAATATCTCAAGGAGACCTATCTGACCAAAGCGATTTCCGGAGAGATGGTCAGTGCCATAGCGGTCACTGAGCCCGGAGCGGGTTCCGATGTCAGTGCGCTGGCGACCACCGCCGTCAAACAGGGTGATCATTACCTTCTCAACGGTTCCAAAACCTATATAACCAATGGCACCCAGGCCGATTTTCTGACCCTTTTAGCCAGAACCAGTGACGATCCCGGTTACCACTCTTTCAGCCTCTTTGTGGTGCCCACCGGACTGCCCGGGTTTTCCGTCAGCAGGAAACTGGACAAACTGGGTATGCACGCCAGCGATACTGCAGAACTGTTTTTTGACGACATGAAAATCCCGGTGGAAAACCTGATCGGACGGGAGGGGGAAGGTTTTATTTATCAGATGGGCCAATTTCAGCATGAACGGTTTGTGTCACTTCCCCTGGTCTACGAAAGCTCAAGACGGATCATCGACATGACCCTGGAGCACCTGAGAAGCCGGGTTGTTTTTGGAAAACCGCTGATCAAAAGACAGGTACTGCGACACAGGCTTGCCGACTGGCTGACGGAAATCGAATGTCTGAAAAGCTTGACTTATCATATCGTCAACATGAAAATGGCGGGATTGGATGTGACCAAAGAAGTCTCCATGGGCAAGCTGGTAGCAGGCAGGTTGGGGCACAAGGTGGCCGACGGGTGCCTGCAGATGTACGGTGGTCTGGGATACATGGCCGAAATGCCCATATCGCGAGCCTTTCGGGATTCGCGTCTAATATCCATCGGTGGTGGTGCCGACGAAGTCATGGAAGAAATCATCGCCAGAATGGAAGGGTTTTGATCCTGCCGTAAAGGTGATCGGGAATTTATACCGCTTGTCATAATAATGTTCCGAAAATAGGATGGCGGCATAAGGGTTTGTAGCAGAAAAACGA
>JASJGV010000549.1:0-3069 GCA_033791325.1 Desulfobacterales bacterium
AAAGAAAGTGATTCAGAACCAGACGGTTTCAAACAAAGATGCCCTGATCAATCCTGAAGCACTGGATTGTTATGCCAATATCAAAGAATTGCAGGAGAATTGACCATTAAACAAAAGGTTTACGGGCTTCAATGACCAGAGAATCAGTAGAGAAACGAAGATATCCGAGACACAAAGTCTACACCCCGGGGCAGCTGGAAATGTTTGACGGTTCATTCCCGATTTCAGTGGAGGAATTGTCTATCGAGGGGCTCAAAATCCGGTCTTCCGGTTCCATAGCCCCCGAAACACATGTTGCTATCCGTATCAACGTGGGCAGGGACATCGTCTTCCATGGCCAGATTGTGTGGGTAACGAGTATGCTGACAGGCCAAGAACATCTGTACCAGATGGGTCTCCAGATAGATGCCATTCTGGACAGGGGTGATGAGATAATCGATATCGCGGAAAGAGAGATTCTGATACAGGATCTCGTCATTATTATCGGACGCGTGTAACCCGTTTATCGATGGGCTTTTGGTGTTGTGGCAAATATCAGGCAATCTATTCCTGGTGTATTTGGTTGCCGAAAGAACGTTCGGGTTGCATTGACCCGAAACCCCCGTTCATGATTGCGTATTTCAAAAACTTTCTCTCTGCAGCAACAAGATCTTCCTTTGAATAGAAATTTAAATTTTCCGGGACACGGAAGCGCGTTTTGTATCTTACTACGATTCGCTGAATTCCGATAGTGTCATTCATGTTCTTTTTCCTGGCTAAATATTGGGTTCTTTCCTAATTTGAATACAGCAACAACCATACCAGTTTTTAAGCTTTTTTAATCACGCTGAAATTCAGCCGGTTATCCTGCTGTGCGAAACGGTCCAACAGATGACTGAGAAACAAAGCCAATAAAAAATAGGAACCTGTTTTCATATTAAGAGGCTATTGGGAAATGAAAGTAATACTGATGATGGCGCTGACGGCGGATGGCAAGATTGGAAAGGATGCAGCGCATTTTCCAGACTGGTCCGGAAAAGAGGACAAAAAGCGCTTCAAGCAACTGACAATGGGTGCCGGGGTGGTTATCATGGGATCGGCAACTTATGACACCATCGGGCGGCCATTGCCCGGTCGCAAAAATATTGTTCTGACCCGCAAAACCGAGCGAATTTCAAACAAGGACAACCTGGTTTTCACAAATCAGAAACCGGCTGAAATCCTGGAGGATCTGGCATCGGAAGATTTTGACCATGTGATATTGATTGGCGGTGCCCAGATCAATTATCTCTTTGCACGCGAAAGCCTTATCGATGAAATGATATTGACCTATTGCCCGATGATATTCGGTACCGGTCTTGCTGTTTTTTCAGAAGAGGTTTCCATGGATCTCAATCTGCTATCCATGGAACAACTTGATGAAAATGTGGTTTGCGTACACTACAGGGTCATTAAACCATGAGGGAGACCCTGATCGACGCCGGTACTGAGTTATTCAGCTTTTTGCCAGAGCGACAGCGTCTCATTTTCTAAAATTGCTCCTGCGATTTTAGTTTGACCCCTTCCAATATTTTATTCAGGGCAATCCCCGCTTTTTCCGTGAAGAGAAAATCACACATATCGTCGCAGGGTGTTTCGGACAGGTTGATAATGGCCAGCACGGCATTGTTTTGTTTGGCATAGATGGGCATGTGAGCTGCCGGCTGGACCAGCAAAGTGGACCCCACAACGATAAAGAGATCGCTGTGTTGAGATAGGGTGATCGCCTGGTTGACCTTGTCCATGGGCATGGACTGGCCAAAGGAAATAGTGTCCGGTTTCAGATAACCCCCGCAGTCACAGGCCGGTGCAAGATCGCCGTTGGAAAGCCGGTCATATGCTTTCTGGGTGGCAGATATTTTGCTGCACGACATACAGCGGATCCGCAGGGTATTACCATGCAGTTCGATGACGTCATCATCCGGTATCCCGGATGCCTGGTGAAGGCCATCGATGTTCTGGGTAACAACGGTTTGTATCAGCCCCATCTGATATAGTTCAGCAATGGCTTGATGGCCCATATTAGGCGTTGCCTGACACAATCCCTGGTAGAGCTCCTGCCAGCGCTGCCAGTATTCGATACGGGCATCTTCCCGGGACATGAATTCATCAAAATAAACCGGCTTGAACTTATCCCAGATTCCACCCTGGCTCCGGTAATCGGGAATTCCGCTTTCCGTAGAGACGCCTGCCCCGGTAAAAATTACATTGTTTCCACTTTCAAGGATTTTTTCTGCTATTTGATTGATTCCTCTATTCATTATTATGGATGCTCCTAATCACGTTAGATATATACAGTTGAAAAAATATGTGCAGGTGCTATTATAAGAGTTTGCTTATCAATTTGAATATAGGACTATCATGGAACTGTTTAAAGAGAAATTTCCACCCACTGTAGAGTTGTCGGTTGAAAACCTTTTGTCAAGCTTGTCTCGCCTTGACCAAATCAGGATATCCAATATGGACGAGAAAAGGCTGGCCATATTCCATCAGAGTTACGGGATCTTCATTAAGAACGAGTTCAGACTATGGGGCAATACCCCTCTTCTAAGGTCTTGCTGTGAAGTATCGGGGCTCGAAAAAGTGAATCCTGATCAAGCATCGTATATTATCTTGAAAGAGCTCCAAAAGAAAATACAAAATACTGATGAATTAAAGGTTGTTAAATAAAAGTAAATGGTTATCCATAAACCTCAAGCTGGGTTGTTTGACGGTCTCCGGAAATTTGTTTTAAACACGGCCAAAACTCGTTCCTAAGGCGCTATAAGCGCTCACCGCTGCCCATTATACTGAAATAAGTTCAACAATACAAGTAGTTCAGGGGTCGGGCAGTTTTAATCAAAATTAAATATAGATATTTACTAAAAATCGGATTCTCATGCACCAGCATTTGCAAGCACCTAAACTGAAACAAATTTACAAAGAGGGACCTTGCCGCGTTGAGCCCATGCAAGGACTTGTTAAAGATATCTTCGAACTTGACAATTGTTGGATGCGAGGGAACGCAAACAATCAATGGCTTTTCACCTCTATGGGTCTTACGATCCAGAT
>JASJGV010000550.1:0-2928 GCA_033791325.1 Desulfobacterales bacterium
GATTTCGGCGATGCCGCACAATCCAACATTGGCACCATGTGGGAGATGGATTACTGGAAGCAATTCCTCGACCACCTGGCTCGATATCGTTACAACACGGTGTCACTTTGGAATTGCCATCCGTTTCCCTCAATTCTCAAGATGAAAGACTACCCCGACATCGCCCTTGATGATGTGATGAAGACCACGGTCACTCTACAGAAGATTCATGTGGGCTATGAAACCAACAGCCGGAAAGGTCTCACCCCGGAAATCCTGAACAACCTTGAAACGGTCAAGACAATCTCGATCGAAGAGAAGATCGCCTTTTGGCAGGACGTTATGCAGCATGCCCATGACCGGGGCATTGAGTTTTATTGGTTTACCTGGAATACGTTTGTCTGGGGAACGGATGGGAAATACGGTATCACCGCTGACCTGAAAAATCAGAAAACGAAAGTCTATTATCGCCAGTGTATCTCAGAAACCTTTGAGACCTATCCGCTGCTGGCCGGCATCGGTATTACCGCTGGTGAGAATATGCGTGGTACGAACACGGCCGGCAAAGAAGCCTGGCTCTATGATGTATATGCCAAGGGGATGAATGATGCACTGAAAAGTCTGCCTGCAGATCGTGAGATTCGCCTCATCCACCGTGGGCACCAGGTTAATGTGCCCAGTATTGTCAAACAGTTCAGCGGATTTAAGGGGATGCTGGACTTCAGCTTTAAATATGCCGGAGCACATATCTATGGCAATACAGACCCCACGTACGTTGATGAGGATTTCGAGAAACTGCCGGCAAACAAGCGGGCCTGGGCTGAGCTCCGCAATGATGATGTATTTAACTTTCGCTGGGGCGACCCCGGATTTGTAAGAGCCGTTATCGCCAACCTTCCGGAAAGAGATAAGCTTCGGGGATTTCTTATGGGGCCTGACGGGTACGTCTGGGGCCGTGAATTTAACAGCACCGAACCGGAGGTGCCACGACAGTTAGAAATTGACAAGCACTGGTATCGTTTTATGCTCTGGGGACGGCTTGGATACAATGTGAACCTGACAGACACCCATTTCAAAGCGATGGTTCAAAACCGCTTTCCGCGAATTCAATCTGACGCATTGTTTGAGGCCTGGGCAGCTGCTTCCAAGATCTATCCACGCATTACAGAATTCTACTGGTTCAGACGCGATCTCGAATGGGCAGTGGAAGGATGTCTGAGCCGAATGGGCTGGGGCAATCAGGGTGATTTTCATACTGTGAAGGATTTTGCTTACGGACCGGATCCAGAGGGTGGCAATGGGGATATGGTCAAGATAGATACCTATGTACGCAATGTGGAAAGTGACAAGCCCAATAATGGTACCACACCGGTTGGGCTCGCCACTGAAATCAAAGCTTACAGTCAGGAGGCCATGGCTGCTATCAAAACCATTGGCTCCGTACACGATAAAACACTTCGACGGACTATCGGAGACATCAAGGTCATGGCCCTACTGGGGTATTACTATTCGGATAAACTCAATGGTGCGACGGAACTGCGGTTCTTTGATGCCAACCAGAAGCAAACGCATCGAGACGCTGCAGTGAAATACATGCGATCTGCAGCAGTGCATTGGCAACAGCTCGCCGAAATTGCCTCGTCTCAATATCATCCACAATACCTGGCTCGAAATAGTTATCTCGACTGGAAAGGCTTGATTCCTCGGGTTCTGGAAGATATCGCGATTGCCGAAGGTCGACTTGAAAGCCTATCCTTTGGCCCTTCGCCCAGGACAAATAATTTGTCACGATGAACTGGAAGAGGATGAAACCGAGACACCTGGTGCTATACGCCAACGAAGTGTTCCACCGAGTCGGTAAGATGTTATGGATAGCGCACGCCAATGAAAACAACCTAATTATAAGGAAACGAACATGTTACGACCTGTCTCGCTTGGATTAACGCTATGGCTCATGGTGGTCATCTATTGCACTGCTGTCGGCGACACATTGGAACAGCGGTTCCAGGCTCCCCCCGATAGTTACAAACCCATGCCCTTCTGGCATATCAACGGCGAACTGACCACTGAGGGCATTGGACGTCAGATGAAGGACGCCAAAGAACTGGCCGGTTTTTCAGGCGTGACTGTCCTGCCCCTAACCACCGGAGGCAGAAAACCGGGTACTCAGCCGGATTTCCTGAGCCAGGCTTATTTTGACCGTTTTCAGGACATCCTTGATACAGCTAAAGAACTTGACATGCAGGTCATTCTGTACGACGACATCGGTTTTCCCAGCGGTATGGCCGGTGGCAAGATGGAAGCCCTGTATCCCGAGCATACGCGTAAGCGTCTGGACAAGATTGAAAAACAGGTGAAGGGCCGCATGCGATACCGTGACATATTGCCTGGCGGTACGTTGATGGCAGCCGTGGCCATGAATACCCAAACTCTTGAAAGGGTGGATCTGCGTCCGTTTATCAAGGACAAGAGGTTGGAGTGGCAGGCCCCCACAGGGACATGGAAGGTAATGTATTTCGTTATGGTCCAGGAGGGGACTCACAAAAACCACCTCATGACGGACTATCTGGATCCTACGGCTGTGGAACACCTGCTCAGCCTAACCTACGACGAATACGCCCGGCGCTTCAGTGACAGCTTCGGCAAAACCGTCCAAATGGTTTTCTTCGATGACATCGGTTTCTGGAAGTATCCGCGGACCTGGACAGGTGCCTTCAATGTGAAATTCAAGGAACTGAACGGCTTCGATCCATGGCTGTTTTATCCGGCTTTGTGGTACGACATCGGGCCTGATACCGCGGCCATACGCAATGCCTTTTTCAAAACGCGGGCCGAGCTTCTGGCCGAGGGGTTTCCCCGGTTAGTGGGCGAATGGGCCAAAAAGCACGGTCTTAAGGACACCGGCCATCCACCGGGAAACTACGATCCCACACCCATCGACATGAACGG
>JASJGV010000551.1:0-5473 GCA_033791325.1 Desulfobacterales bacterium
ATAAGAATTTTGTAAACTGATAAAAACTATAAATTATCAAGCCCTTTTTGTAAACATTTATTTCAACCTGAACGGAGCGATTTTTCCCGAAGAGCTGTGCCGAGATCTTGATGGAGGAGGGTTCGCAAAAAACGTAGGCATACCAGTGGATCTGTCGAGGCTTTTTGCGAACCGTGATCCGCAAGAGAGTGGTGCAGATTGAGATAAAAATCGCTCAGTTCAGGTTAAGAGAGAAGCCCATTGACTTTAGCACCAAAAAAAACAGCGCTTATCGCAAGAATCACTGAGTTGAGATCGGTTCTGATTGCATTCTCCGGGGGGGTTGACAGCACGCTCCTGCTGAAAATATCACATGATGTTTTAAAGGATCGGGTTGTTGCCGTTACCGCGACGTCGGCACTTCAGCCTGCGCAGGAAAAAGAAGCTGCCATGGAACTGGCCGGGGCGATGGGGGTGCAGCATGTTACCATCCAGGCCCGGGCGCTTGAGGACACCGAATTTGTCAGGAACGATAGTGACAGATGTTATCGTTGCAAGCGGTTTCTTTTTCAGGATTTATTGGTTATGGCGGATGAAATGGGTTTGGCCCATGTGGCCCATGGTGCCAATGTAGATGACCTGACGGATTATCGACCGGGTTTTCGGGCTGCAGAGGAATTGGGGATTGTTGCACCCCTGTTGGAGGCAGGCCTTGGGAAAAAAGAAATCCGGAGGCTTTCCAGACAACTCGAGCTGAGTACCTGGGATAAACCGGCCATGGCATGCCTGGCATCCCGAATACCTTATGGCACCCGATTGATCGGCAAACGGCTTGAAATGGTGGATGCTGCCGAAAAGGTGCTCCATAAGGAAGGCTTTCGATCCTGCCGGGTCAGGTATCATGACACGATCGCTCGCATCGAGGTTTCGGAATTGGATATCCCACGCTTTCAGGAGGATGTTCTGCGCCGAAACATAGTGGAAAAAATAAAAAAGATTGGATTCTCCTTTGTTACTGTTGACCTTTCAGGATATGTTCAGGGCAGCATGAACCAGGGTATCGAGGAGTGAAATCTTTGTTGATTTCGGGAATAGTGTTGGGACTGAGCGCTGGATTGTCGCCAGGTCCCATGCTCACCCTGGTTATTTCCCAAACACTCAGACATGGTGTCATGGAGGGTGCCAAAGTGGCACTTGCCCCCTTGTTGACGGATACACCGATTGTCATCGCAAGTCTTATGTTTCTATCTGTTTTTTCAGACATGGCACCTGCCTTGGGCGTGATATCCTTGTTCGGGGGTGTCTACCTGTTTTCTCTTGGTCTGAGCAGTCTCCGATTCAAAGTTGTGGGGCTTGAAGAAGATGTCGATCCCAAATCCCTTAAAAAAGGTCTGATGGTCAATTTTCTGAATCCAAGTCCCTATTTGTTTTGGGTCTCCATCGGGGGCCCCCTTGTTTTGAAAGCATCCAGTACGTCTCTTGTTTCCGCCGCCGCCTTTGTTTTACCTTTTTACATGCTGCTGGTGGGATCGAAAATTGTGGTGGCGATTATTTCCGGAAAATCCCGGAACCTGCTGAAAAGTCGCCATTTTAGAACTGTCATCAGGACACTGGGACTGGTCCTGATCGGATTCGGGGTGCTGTTCTTGCGGGATGGGGTGAGGTACTTATCGGGTGGGTAGACTATTAGGCGCCTACAGCCTAACAGTCTGCAGCCTAAACAACCTAAGTCTCAGAAACAGGTTGCAATTTGATGAAAACTGACTATATTGAGCATATGCTTATAATGGAGGCGTGATGGTAAGACCCAAAAAAGATCGCATCGTTGGATTCAATCCCAAAATAAACTACTTTAAACCCCGGGGTATTCCGGTACTTGATTTAGAAGAGGTCTGTCTTACTATTGATGAACGTGAGTCGATTCGGCTGGCTGACTTGGAAGACATGTCCCATGAGTCGGCCGGCAGCCAAATGGGTGTTTCCAGGGCGACCTTTGGTAGAATCGTCCAGCGTGCCAGAAAAACCATTGCCGATGCCATCATTAACGGCAAGGCCGTCCGGGTGGAAGGTGGGTCCTACAAAATGATGGGTGACGTCCGTAAATTTCAGTGCCAGTCATGTCACCATGAATGGGAAGAACCCTTTGGCACGGGACGGCCGGATCGCTGTCCATCATGCCAGGGCATTGATTTTATCCGAACGACCCGAAAGCAAAAATAGAATTATCAAGACATACCAAAAAGGAGAAGGTCACCATGGCCCAGATACACGAAAACATGAATGCGGCAACCCAGAAAAATGACCCTCAGGCGGAACAGGATGCCGCTGTAGAAAAAGCATTGGGTAAAATCAAACACAAGCTCCTTGTTATGAGCGGCAAGGGTGGGGTCGGTAAAACCAGCACATCGGTCAACCTCGCCATTGCACTGGCCAACAAAGGCTACCAGGTCGGTATCATGGATGTGGATCTGCATGGACCGGATGTCCCCAGGATGTTGGGACTCAAAGGGATGCTCGATTTGACCAGTGGCAAAAAGCTTGAACCCATGCGCCGGATGGAGAATTTAAAGGTCGTCTCCATTGAATCCCTGACCATGAGCAAGGATGACGCTATTATATGGCGGGGGCCCATCAAGTATTCAGCCATCAAACAGTGTATTGCTGATGTGGAATGGGGTGATCTCGATTTTTTGATCATCGATTCTCCGCCGGGGACCGGCGATGAGCCTCTTACCATCGCCCAGACCATTTCAGATGCCAAGGCCATCATTGTGACGACACCCCAGGAGGTATCGCTGGCGGATGTTCGTAAGTCGATCAGTTTCTGTAAAACTGTGAAAATGGATATTTTCGGGATGATCGAAAACATGAGCGGTTTTGTATGCCCGCATTGCGGTGAGAAAGTGGACATTTTCGGGTCGGGTGGTGGAGAGAGAACTGCTGCGACAGCCAGCATAGCTTTTCTGGGAAGAATCCCCATGGATCCAAGAATTGTGTCCTGCGGTGATGATGGCTGTTCAATCCAGGAGAAGTATGCAGACTCTGAGGCGGCAAAGGCAATATCAAGCATCGCCGATAAGGTGGCAGGGTTGATTTAAAAGCGATAAGCTTTAAGCCATTAGCTGCTGACAGCTTATGGCTTATCGCTTATAGCTACTCTAAAATGAAAATTCAAAACCAAAATAGATCATATCCTCGGAGAGCTTATAGTCATCGGAGCCTTTGTCGAAATTGACGACGATGTACTTATAGCCCAGAACAAGGGCTGCCGATTGAACGATATATCCCTTTACACGCAGATTGAACTCGGTGTAGTCGTCCGTATCCCCAAACGCCAGGGTGGCAGGCGCGAAAGTGATATCGCTCATAACAACCAGGGGGAAATTGTAATAGACCTTTCTGAAGTCATACTCACCTAAAACGACAAATCCCAGCCCTGCCAGGTCATAATCGTCACGGCCATCCTCTGCTGTTCCCAAGACGCCTTTCAATCCCAGGCCCAGGGTCAGGGCAGGTATAAATGCCTCACTTTTAAGTGCAAAATGTAGATTGCCGATGGTGTAATCCTCGCCGCCGAAAATGAAGCCACCACCGGTATTGAGGATGGCCTCCTCCGCTACCGGCGCTTCCGATTCAAGACCCAGGACAATATCGTCGGCATTGGCATACATCTCAAAACGAAAAGATCTTGCAGTAGCCGTTGAAGTAGCCATGACAAGGGACAGGATCGTGAGAACATATATCAATTTCATTGTTTTCTGCATTCAATTGGCTCCTTTGATGGGGATTGAGCTGTAAGCATTAAGCCGCAAGCTATTAGCTGCTTACCGCTTACGGCTTATCGCTCCAAACAAGCGGCAAAGCCGCGCCAAATGAAACCGCTCCGCGATTTCATTACCACAACCTCTCGGCATGAGCGTCCGGTAGACCCGCTTCAATGATTTTATTTGTAACCTTGGCAATATGGTAGGGTACAAATTTAACCTGAATGAGGTTGTTGGTTTCATCCCATATGGCGTATTTGGCATTATTGTTGCCATCTCTAGGCTGTCCTACGCTGCCTACATTGATAATATATTTTTTTTCTTTGCGCAATTGCATTACCCCCTTGATCAGGGGGGCTCGTATCACAGCACCGTCTCTGTAACTGACGAATTCGAGTTTGTGGGTGTGGCCCACAAAACACAAATTCTCCGACATCGACTCAAAAGCACTGCAAAAGGCCGATTCTTCAATCTGGAAAAGATAGGTGATGGCAGAATCTGGGGGGAAGCCATGCACAAACCTGGCCTGTTTTTGGGTTACGAACGTTTTAAGGCTTGCGATGAAAGCAAGGGATTTTTCAGAGAGCATCGGTATGGATTTCTGTATGGATAACCTGGCCAGGGGGTTGAACCAGGCAAGGTATTTTGGATCGATAACAGACAGTTCATGGTTTCCCATCAGGGTGGGAATATTCCGCCGGCGGATTGTTTGGACGACCGCTTCGGGTTCCGGTCCGTATCCCACCATATCACCCAGGCAAATAGTGGCATCGACATTGGATTTGTCAATATCTGCAAGGACTTCATCCAGTGCGTCCATATTGCCATGTATATCGGATATGATTGCTAATCTCATCTCATTCCAATCTGGATTGAAAGGATTTAACGCCTTTAGACGAAAGTATAAAAATACCAGAAAATCAGCTCTTTGCCAAAGAAAATATGTATCATGGCTCCCATGGCGAGAAATGGACCGAAAGGAATCGCCAGTTTCATGTTTTTTCCTGATCGAATCATGACCAACAGCCCGCAGAGGGTGCCGATGGCCGACGAGAGAAATATTGTCAGGAGCGCACCCTGCCAGCCGATAAAGGCGCCGATCATGGCCAGGAGTTTGATGTCGCCGCCACCCATGCCTTCCTTTTTTGTGATCAGGCTGTAAATGAATGCCACCAACAGGAGACTGCCTCCACCTACCAGAATGCCTGCCAGGGATTCCTTGTAAGTGATGGACGGGAGAAAAAATGAGGCCACAAAACCGATTGGGATGCCCGGCAGGGATATGGCATCGGGTATGATGCGGTGGTCGATATCGATGAACGTAATAACGATCAGTGATGCAATAAAGAGATACATGATCAGGGCTTCCAGCGTGAGACCGAATTTGAGGTAGGCGCAAACGGCAAACAGACCAACCATCAATTCAACCAGGGGGTAACGTATTGATATGACTGCCTGGCAGGTGCGGCACTTTCCCCTCAGCAGAAGAAAACTGAGAATGGGGATGTTGTCATAAAACCGGATAGGCGTATCACACCCGGGACAAGCAGATGGGGGGTATACGATGGATTTGGAATTAGGCAGCCTGTAGATGCATACATTTAGAAAACTGCCGATACAGCTCCCAAAACTGAATAATATCATTTCTATCATAATACCGCGTGTCTATGTCATAATTTACAGGTTTTGTAAATGTTATTGGTATGATCATTAATCCGAATATTTCATGA
>JASJGV010000552.1:0-3598 GCA_033791325.1 Desulfobacterales bacterium
TGGAGTTCTGACTTGTTCTCTTCCGATCTAATAGGATGAAGGAAGTTTTTCTTCCAATACGTGCCAGTTATTCTCCCCTTTCTTTTTGGCGTTCAGTGCATCTGAAAGTTACTCGGTGATGCGACTGATTTCTTCCTTGGGAACATAGGCATAGGCACCCTCTTTGATGGTTTTCACCAGGTTGTCGGCAGAGAATGCATGTGCTGTAAGCATAATTGCAGGTATCTTCTTCTTGTTGGCAATTTCCAGCAGGCCATAACCGTCTACCCCCATGATATCGAGAATGGCGATGTCAAAGCATTGGGTTTCCAACAGGGTTTTCGCCTGATCAAAGGTCGACGCTGTCGACACATGACACATATCCAGCAGTTCTTCCAAAACTTCCAGAATGTCCTGTTCATCATCGACTACCAGAACTTTTTTACCTTTGAGCATGCTGATCTCTGACATAATCTATCTCCTTCTATAGGGGTTGTCAGAAAACCGTTCCGATTGAGGACCGTTTTTCTGCTACTAACCCTTATGCCGCCATCCTATTTTCGGAACATTATTAGGACAAGCGGTATAAATTGAGCGTTTTAATTTTTGGGAATGTAAAAGTCACAAATATACTAAAGGAATTCTTGCCTTTTGGATACCCAAAATTAAAATCATACCGAATTGCCGATATTACCACATCTACTGCGTCAGAAGCCGTGCCGCATCGTCCACTATAGCGGCACGGCTTTTTCTTTACAGCTACGGCAACCTCGACAATCGCTCAATTTAGATGCTTTGTTTGCTACGGGGGTGCAAATATTTGCCATTTACCAAGGGGCGACAACATCGCGTTGTATAAAATCGTTCTTACGATTTTATTTTTATAACCCCAACTCACCCCATCGCGCCTTGACTTTTTGCACTATTTCCGCGTCCAGTTCAATGGGAATCGGTTTGTCTTTCCAGTCATAAGGTATGGTGGCATCCAACAAGAGTCTTCCGGTAATTTCTCTGGCATTGATGGGCAGAGAGGGATCCAGCGGTGTGGACCGGCCGCGTTTGATTACCTGGCTCCGGTTGGGTTGGAACCTGAAACTCAAGGCATACATGACTCTGGGGATATCCCAGGGGTCGATATCTTCATCTACTACGATGACTGTTTTCAAGCCGTAAGCACCCATTTCGGTTGAAATGGCAGCTGTGAGAACCTGGTCGGCGTGGCCGGGGTACATCTGCTTCATGGAAATGATGGCCAGGAATCGTCCGGACCCTTCCGGTGGGCAGTAAACCGCCTTCAACCCAGGGATTTTCATGGCCAGCAATTGTTGCCAGAGCGTCGCTCCGTAAGAAAGTGCCATGGTCATATGTGTGTCGGTAACGGCGCGACCGACGGTGGTTCCCCAGAGAATCGGATTGTTACGATGGGTGACACATTGGACATCCATGAAATTGCGTGGATCCGTACCGACACCGGAATAATAGCCGGTATATTCACCGAATGGTCCTTCTTCCATGAACTTATCTGCATCCACCTCTCCTTCGAGCACGATCTCCGCATGTGCCGGAATGGGCAGGTCGACGATTTCCCCTTTGACGACTTCTACAGGCTCGCCACGCAGGGCGCCGGCCACATCGTATTCTGAAGTAAAAGCGGAAACGCGTGCTGCGCCGAGGATGAAAAGCAGAGGATCACACCCGATCACTGAAGCCACCGGCATGGGTTTCCCCAAAGCTTGATATTTTTTCAGCATGAGGTCGGCATGTTTGCCCTTGATGAACTGGGTGCCGATTTTGTCTTTTCCCAAAAGCTGAGCCCTGTAAGTTCCCAGGTTTACCCAGCCGGTTTCCGGGTCTTTGGTGATGAAGAAGTGAGCCGTTCCGATATATCGGCCCCCGTCCAGCGGATACCACTTCGGTACCGGAAACTTGAAAAGATCGATGTCGTCCCCGGTGATGATATTTTCTTTGCATGGCGCATCTGCTTTTTCTACATATATAGGCTCTTCCAGGTTGTCTCCTAGCTTGGCCCAGTGATCGTAAAGATCCACAAGTGTGGAATCCAGTGGCTGGCCCAGGATAAATGCCAGTCTTTCGGGGGTGGTACAGACACTGGTAATAACTGGCGTGTCATAGTCTTTCACATTTTCGAATAGTAAGGCAGGGCCCTTTGCCTCTTCGTTGAGTTTGGCAATATGTGACAATTCCAGATTCCAATCGACTTCGGCTGTAATCCGTTTACACAGACCCTGTTTTTCACCCTCTGTAATAAAATCTCTCATGTTCTTCATAGAGCAATAATCCTCCTTTAATGGGTTAGATATTTTAGCTTTTTAGCAGTTTAGGCTGTAGGCTGTTAGGTGTCTTTAGCTATTAGCAGTCAGCCACCCTCCAACCCTTGTATCACCCTCGAACCCTCAAACCCTCCTTTTAACCCGGTATCTTGATCCGTTTCATGGCTTGCTCCATCAAAAGCTGGTAACCACTTTTCCCGCCAATCACCGATTTGGACTTGCGCTGGCTCCATACGGTCTCTGGTCTTGCCTGCACGATAAAGATATTTTCTGGGAAACCGAGATCTTTATCGATGGCCCATTCGATGTCCATGGGCCGTTTGTAGTGCTGTTCGATCAAGTTTGCCATTCCTACCAGGGCTTTAACTTCTTTGCCTTCGAGGCAGCACTGGCATTGCATTTCTTCATTGACATCCGCGTCGACGACTTTGCCCGCCTCTGGATCATACACACACTCGATATGCTTGGTGGAAATGGTTTTGTCAGAGGTTTCCATAACCACCTTGTCCACCACAAACTTGTCTGGGTTTACGGAACCGGAGACAACGGTTTCTCCAAGTCCCCAGCTTCCTTCAATGACAACTTTTGATATATCGCCATCCGTTGGGTTCAATGTAAACATCACACCGGCCGTCTTGGAGTTCACCATTTTCTGAACACCCACGCTTATCAGAACCTTTTCATGCGGAAAATTGTTTTTGATGCGGTAATCGATGGCCCGTGCCGTCCAGAGGCTGGCCCAGCACTGCTGGACCTTTTCCACCACCGGATCGGTTTTCTGAATCCATAGATAGGTGTCCTGCTGTCCTGCGAAACTGGCCGTGGGAAGGTCTTCCGCCGTGGCACTGGAACGAACCGCCACAGGGAGCGCATTCACATGGCACCTGGTACAAAGCTCGCCATAAGCGTTGTCGATGGAGGCGCGTATCTCCGCCGGTATTTTGACACTCCGAATCAGTTGCCGAATCTTGTCGCTGGTGTCATTGAGCGAGTTCATGTCCCCGGTTATCAGTTCCGACACGATGCGCAGAATCTCCTCCTTGATTCCCGTATCGGTAATGAAACGGAGGTAGCTTTCCGTAGTTACTGCAAACCCTGGAGGCACCGGAATACCGGTCTTGATCAGTTCACCCAGGCTGGCATTCTTGCCTCCAACCAGTGGCAGGGAGCTTTTATCGAGGTCTTTGAAATTTAAGATATACGCCATTTGACTCCCCCTTGGGATATAGGGGTTGTCAGAAAAACGTTCCGATTGAGGACCGTTTTTCTGTTACAAACCCTTATGCCGCGATCCTATTTTCGGAACATTATTATGACAAGCGGTATAT
>JASJGV010000553.1:0-3144 GCA_033791325.1 Desulfobacterales bacterium
CCACGATCAGATGGCAGATACCCCATGAACTGCCCCCAGACATCGTCATCTTCCATACAGAAATAGACTGTCAGATCAGGGGCAAATTTACGTATAACCGAAACCATGTGCTGGTATATTCGTATCCGAAGAGGCTTGAAGTATCGCATCTTGCCATCCAGGCCGGGAATGAATTCACCATAAATAATTGACGAGTCCGGGAACCGTTGTTGAATGATGGACTTCAACGGTGGCATGAACCGGAACGTGCCGATGCTTATCCAGACGATATTCTGAGGGGATACGTGGGCAAATACCTGTTTGATGACGTCTTCGTAGTCGTTTTCACATCCATCGTATATGACCACAGGATCGAAATGAAATGCTACCGGATAGCCCCAGGATTCACACGTTTGGGCCGCCCGGAGTCGAGCTGCCATCGACGCGGTGCCCCTTTCCTCTGCTTTTGACACGACAAGGGAATTGAGTGACCAGGAAAGTATTGTTTTTCGATGGTGATCCAATGACGCGAATGGTGCGATGGAAACGGTCTTGGTTTTCATTTCGAGCACCGAGTGCGATTGATATGCAAATCGCTCCACAAGACGCTCGTTTAAATCAGTCCATTTCCCCCAAATAAGGCTGTCGGTAAATTCACCCGTACCAATCCGGGATCTCTTCTCAAGAGAGAAATGGTGATCCAGTTCAGCAAACAAATCATCGTGATTGACAAAGAACTGACACATGGGTGGATGAAAATAACTTTGCAGGATACAGTATGAACAGTCCATGGTGCAGAAAGTACCGATGTGAAGAATCTGATACCCACAGCAGGTATAGGATCGTGTACCCGGGCATTCCTTGAGAAACTTGCCCTTGTTGCGAGTCAACAAAAGGACCTCTTTACCGCTTTGAATCGGATCTTCTGCGCCGGAAACCTGTTCAAACAGAGCTTGTGTTTCATCGACAATGCTGAAAGGGGTGTCAAGACAGGACACAATATGCTGCACGACCGGGAAATCGATGACATCTTTATGAATAAGGAGCTTTGAAATAGTCATTTTGAATACCACTTTCGGGATTATTTTCTTGACACAACTGAGACCAATCTCTTAACATGGCAGGGCCATGGCACAGAATAGCAATAAAAACAAGCAATTGATCAGTCTGTTCTTTCTGGGGTTTCTCATGTTGAACTATCCGATACTCTCCTTGTTCAATATAAGATCATTCGTACTTGGAATCCCCCTGCTCTGCCTTTATATTTTTTCGATCTGGTTTTCCCTGATTCTTCTCATCAGCATCACCACATATCGACCGAGTGGAACCCTGCGAAAACCGGACAAGCACTGAGCTTGCTTCGCTCACAATCTGAAATCATGGAACATTGGAATATTGGAATTCGCGGTTTACACACTATTCCATCCGGTTGAGAAATACAACAATTGAAGAACCTCGCAGCAAGCCATAGGGAATGCGCTGGCTGTTGCAGTTCAATGCCGGAAGATCTTAGCTAAATTAACCACGACTCCTTTTCTCCAACATTCCATTGTTCCAGATAACGACAAAAAAAGCCTGAGGATATGAACGGTGTAATCCAGACCGGTTGTATAGTTCCCAAGACGCCATGTTAACAACAAAAACCATTCTTTTCTTTTCCTTTGCCTATATCGGCCTGCTCTTTGCTATCGCATATTACGGTGACAAAAGGGCGGACGCCGGTAGAAGTATCATCAGCAATCCGTATATCTATGCACTTTCCCTGGCGGTCTATTGCACGGCCTGGACCTTTTACGGCAGCGTTGGCCGTGCCGTGGCTTCCGGACCGAATTTTCTCACCATTTATCTTGGGCCAACGCTCATGATCTCTTTGAGTTGGTTTGTTCTGCGAAAGATAATTCGCATCAGCAAAACCTATCATATCACTTCCATTGCCGACTTTATCGCCTCCCGATACGGGAAGAGCACGACACTGGGGGGGTTGGTTTCAGTGATCGCCGTCATTGGCGTTGTCCCCTACATATCCATTCAGCTCAAAGCCATATCCAAAAGTTTTTTAATCCTGACAAGCCAACCCACCAGTGTGGCTAAAATACCGGTGTTCTCGGATACCGCCTTCTATGTGGCTGTCATTCTGGCTATCTTTTCAATTCTCTTTGGTGCACGTCATCTGGACGCCACCGAACGACATGAAGGCCTGGTAGCGGCCATTGCATTCGAATCCATCATGAAACTGACGGCCTTTATCGCCGTTGGGCTTTTCGTAACATTCGGTATTTTTGATGGTTTCGGCGATCTGATGCAACGAGCGACCGCCCTGCCGAACGTGGAAAACCTTTTTAGAATCAGCAAGGAACCCGGTGCCTATGCCAACTGGGGATTTCAGATATTCGTATCCATGATGGCCATTCTGTTCCTGCCGCGTCAGTTTCAAGTGGCTGTCGTGGAAAACGTCAATGAAGAGCACCTGAACAAGGCCATGTGGCTGTTTCCCCTTTACCTGCTCGCCATCAATATTTTTGTCCTCCCGGTGGCAGTCGCTGGGCTTCTCCAGTTCCCCATAGATTTAGTCGATCCCGACACCTATGTTCTGTCTCTGCCCATGTCCCAGAAGCAACCCATTTTAACCTTGCTGGTATATCTGGGCGGTATGTCGGCAGCAACCGGTATGGTCATCGTGGAGACCATAGCCCTGTCAACCATGATCTGCAACGAATTGGTCATGCCGATTCTGCTGCGCTTCGAGCCATTGAAATTGACGGAAAGAAGTGATCTGAGCAGCCTCCTGCTGGGCATTCGAAGAGGCAGTATCGCCATGGTCCTGCTCCTGGGCTATATTTATGTTCGCCTGACAGGTGAATTTTATCCACTTGTATCCATAGGTCTTATATCATTTGTCGCCGTGACCCAGTTTGCACCAAGCATGCTGGGTGGTCTTTTCTGGAAAGGGGCAACCCGCTCCGGCGCACTATGGGGCTTAACTGTCGGGTTCGGAATCTGGATCTATACCCTATTTCTGCCCTACCTGATCCACGGCAGCATGCTGCCGGAAAGTTTCATTACCAAGGGACCTTTTGGTATTGAATGGCTCAGGCCATACCAGTTATTTGGTTTAGAGGGACTCAGTCAGAAATCACACTCTGTTTTCTGGAGTATGCTGTTCAA
>JASJGV010000554.1:0-8506 GCA_033791325.1 Desulfobacterales bacterium
CCGGAGAATACTATGGAAGAAGTTCAAGAATCAAAAAGAGATATCCGCAATCGTGTTGTAACGGCCATTCAGGCCTTTTCGGCGGAGGAGTTGGCAGCAAAGACGTCTCAAGTTGAAAACCGGCTCTTTGAATTTGCAAATTTTATGGAGGCAAATATATCCCTGCTTTACATGCCACAAGAATTTGTGGTTGATACGAAAAAAATCATCCAGCGTTGTTTTGATTATCGTAAGATCGTTGCCCTTCCGGCCTTTAATACGGAAAAACATGGGATGCAGCCCTACAAGGTTGACGCGCTTGAGGCGGACATGACGCTTGGGCCGCGCAATATAATGGAGCCCGACCCGGAACGGTGTAAAATCATACCGATAGAGCGAATTGATATCGCCATCATCTCCGGGGTCGCACTGGATGAAAAAGGGGGCCGGATCGGTTCCGGTGAAGGCTATTACGACAGATTTATCGGAAAACTGCCTATTACCACCCGAAAAGTTGCCTTGTCCCTGGAATGCCAGATTGTCCAGCAGGTTCCCATGGAGTCACATGACAGGTTCATGGATATCATCATCACTGAAGATCGGATTATCTATAAAATATAAGTCAATGTTCAGGACGGATTCAATACCTTCGTGAGATTCTGCAGGTTTTTACTTTCTCCCACCGCAACGACCGTATCGCCTGAGGTGATTTTGGCTTCAAACGAAGGGTTGAAAAGCATGCTGCCATCAGGCTTCTTGATGGCAATAATGATGAGGTTGAAATTCTGGCGTATTCCCGAATCTTTGAGTATGATATCATTCAAAGAAGAATCGGGGCTGATGGGTATTTCTTCCATTTGAATATCGGTGTTTCTGGATTCAAACGCGAGATCCAGAAACGTCGTGACGGTCGGGCGCATGATGCGTTGCGCCATTCTCATGGCCCCTTTCTCATAGGGGGATTCGACGTTGTCGGCGCCGGCTGCCCGAAGCTTGTTTTTTACCTCCGTGTCGGAGGCCCTTGCCGTGATGAAAAGACTCGGTGCGAGTTGTCTGGCCGTCAACACCAGGAAGACATTTTCCGCATCCGTTCCCAATGCAGCCACCAGTCCTTTGGCGCGTTGAATACCGGCTTTTAGCAGCAGGGCTTCATTGGATGCATCTCCCCATAAATAGAGTATCTTGTCTGTACTTATTTCCGGGATGAGTTTTTCGTTGCTTTCTATTACGACCAGATCGATGGGAGATCTGTTTAATGTGTCACAGATCACCTTGCCGATCCGTCCATATCCGCAAACAATATAGTGGTTTTTCAGGTGATGGATTTGTCTGTCCAATTTTCTCCTCCCCAGAACGGTTCGAATTTTTCCTTCAACCATGAACTGTATGACGGCACCTGCCACATATAGAAAAAAGCCGACCCCTAGAAAGATTAAAAAGATGGTGTACAGGCGTCCGATATCACTGATGGCGTGAACTTCGCTGTAGCCTACTGTGAAGTAGGTGATAACGGTCATGTAGAGGGCGTCTAAAAAGTTCCATCCCTCAATGAGCATGTATCCGACGGTGCCGAATGCCACGATAACTATCGAAAAAAAAATCGCCACAACGATATGTTTTGTGCTATTCATAGACTCTCTTGGCTCAATGATTGAGATGGTTTATTCTGAACAAATTTTACATAAAATTCAAGTGGTTTTTGGAGCGATATTGTTTTATCGACAATGTCGTGTCTGATACCCTCATAAAACGAAATTAATGGGAGAAGAACCTGCAATATCAGATGCCGGCGTATTGACGGAAAATTTTTGTTCTGATAGAAACCAGCCCATGAAAAATGAACCGAGAAAATTTGAACGCCAGCGGATGGAGATGGTGAATAAGCAGCTTGAAGCACGCGGCATTCACGATCCGAATGTACTGCTCGCCATGGGCAGGGTCCCTAGACATTTATTTGTCAGTGAAGCTTTGATGGATCAGGCTTATGGTGATTTCCCATTGCCCATAGGGGTCCAGCAAACCATATCGCAACCCTTTATAGTTGCTGAAATGACCCAGGCACTTCAACTGAGGCACGAGGACAGGGTGTTGGAAATTGGCACCGGTTCCGGGTATCAGGCTGCGATCTTAGCTGAAATTGTGTTTCGGGTATATACCGTCGAAAGACTCCACTCACTTTTTATCAAAACCCGTCGTCTTTTTGATTCACTGCGCTATTACAATATCGTCACACGATATTCCGATGGAACCACGGGATGGAAAGATGAAAGCCCTTTTGATGCGATCATTGTAACGGCCGGGGCACCAAACATACCGGAAATACTTATAGACCAGCTTGCCCTGGGGGGACGGATGATTGTTCCGGTCGGAGACCGTAATTCACAGGATTTAATCAAGATAACCAAAGACGAGAAGGGTGTGCACCAGACCAACCTTGGTGGATGCAGATTTGTCAAACTTGTCGGTGAACATGGATGGAAAGAGTAACTTTATCTGGTTCTTGAAGTATTCGAATTATATTTCTATGAGTGTTACCATAAATATGTTCCCAACAAACCCTTTGGCTCCTTTTCGGAGCAACCGGAACATTGTTCTGATAAATGCATTATAAAAGTGAGCAGGATCGAATTGCATGTTCAAAAAGCTATACAAATGGGTACTGAAGTGGGCGGATACACCTTATGGCAGTTGGGCTCTGTTCATTCTTGCCTTCAGTGAATCATCGTTCTTCCCCATACCGCCGGATGTACTTTTGATTGCCCTTGCGGTGGGTAAACCGAAAAAAGCATTGAAGTTTGCCCTGATCTGCTCTGTCGGGTCGGTTCTTGGCGGCATCGTGGGGTATTTGATCGGTTGGCAGTTCATGGCGGTGATAGGCCACAAGATCGTGGCTTTTTATGGGCTTACGGATAAAGTCACCTACATAGCGTCGTTGTACAATCAATATGATGCCTGGGCTGTCGGGATTGCCGGTTTCACACCGATTCCCTACAAGGTCTTCACCATAACAGCCGGTGCATTCAAGATTCATTTCCCGATATTTCTGCTCGCATCGGCAGTTTCGCGATCGGCAAGATTTTTTCTGGTGGGAGGGCTTATTTTTATGTTTGGACCCCGAATCCAGGATTTTATCGACAAATATTTTAATATACTGGTCGTTGTCTTTACCATATTGCTGGTTGGCAGTTTTTTTCTGATCAAGGTTCTGTTCTAACTGAAGGGTCCAAGGGGTCCAGGATTCAAGGGTTTGTTTTCCAGGGATCTCCCTCAGGGGCTCCAGGCAAGGGTGTATTTGCAGAATGCAGTTAGCTGATCGGCTCTGATGCAAGGCATTTCAACCTGAAGCCGTAGCGTGCTACTGCAAGGGTGGAATAACACAGCAGCAGAGCTGATCAGCTAACTGCATTTGGAGAAACCGCACGAATGACAGTTTAGACACCCCTCTTCGTGTGACAGCACGCTACCGCACTCCGGGCATCCGCCCATGAAAACAGCGCTTTCGGTTACTTCGGAATTGGTCAAATTTTTTAGGACCTGTGCCATGGCATCCGGGCAAGATAAAATCATCTTGCCATTCTGCCATGCCGGCGACGGGCAGCGGATACCGGTGAGTTGTCGGATGATGGCATCCACGTTTACACCGGAGCGCAGTGCCAACGATGCAAGACGGCCGGCTGCTTCTATCTGAGAGGATGCACATCCACCGGTTTTTCCCATCTGAGCGAATACTTCACACATGCCATTGGTATCTGAATTGATGGTGACATAGAGCTTTCCGCATCCGGTCTGGATCCGTTCGGTCATGCCGTGTGTTCGCAATGGTCTCGATCTTGGTGCAATGGTTGGCTTATTCTTCGATCCTGTTCCAATATTCAGAACCTGTTTGTCCCGACTGCCGTCGCGGTAAATAGTAACCCCTTTGCAGCCAAGCCGGTATGCTGAAAGATAAATTTGCTCCACCTCTTTCTCGGTCGCTTCTACCGGAAGGTTGACGGTTTTTGAAACGGCGTTGTCCGTGTGTTTCTGAAAAGCAGCTTGAACCCTGACATGCCACTCCGGTGAAATATCGTGAGATGTTTTAAACAAAATTTTAATATGTTCCGGGATCTCGTCGATTTCTGCGAGAGTGCTTCCCGAGGCCATTTTGTCAATTAGGTTGTTGTGGAAAAACCTGCCGGCTTTTGCGGCCTTGATAAACAACGGGTGAACGTCATGCAATGTCTCACCTTCCAGTACGCGGCGTGTCTGTACGATTGAAAAAACCGGCTCGATGCCGCTGGAAACACCGGCGATGATACTGATGGTACCGGTGGGTGCGATGGTGGTTGTGGCGGCATTTCTCATATAGGGTGTGTCAGCGGTATCATAGATACTGCCCGGATAGTTTTTGAAATTACCCCGCTTTTCAGCCAGGGAAGCAGAGGCAATTTTCGATTCGCTGGAGATAAACGCCATAATGGACTCACCTTGCGCTATGGCCTCTTCAGAATCGTAGGAAATTTCCAGTTTTAATAATAAGTCGGCAAAACCCATGACACCCAGTCCTATTTTCCGGTTGGCTTTGCTCATGGCTTCGATCTGGGGCAGCGGATACCTGTTCATCTCGATGACGTTATCCAGAAAGTGTACGGCATCATGGACCGTCTTTTTCAGCCGTTTCATGTTGATGCTGTTTTTCGTAACCATTTGGGAAAGATTGATAGATCCCAGTGTACAGGATTCATATGGTAGTAACGGCTGCTCACCGCAGGGATTTGTCGCCTCGATATCCCCAAGTTGCTTTGTTGGGTTGTCATCGTTGATTTTGTCGATAAAAAGAATGCCCGGCTCCCCTGTATTCCAGGCGGATCGAACGATCATGTCAAAGACTTTTCTGGCGGAAACACGCTGGACCGTCTTATTGGTACGCGGGTTGATCAGGTCGAAGTCAGATTTTGCATCCAGAGCATCCATGAATTGTTTTGTCAGACCCACCGATATGTTGAAATTGTTCAAGCGGTTCAAGTCATTCTTGGTTTCGATAAAGGCTTCAATATCGGGGTGATCGACACGAAGGACGCCCATATTGGCACCCCGCCGCGTGCCACCCTGCTTGACGGTTTCTGTGGCAATATCGAACACGGTCATAAAAGATAAGGGGCCGCTCGAAATACCTGCTGTAGAAAGAACCACGTCTTTGGCGGGTCTGATTTTTGAAAAGGAGAATCCTGTTCCACCGCCGCTTTTATGAATCATGGCTGTATTTTTGACAGTTTCAAAAATAGATTCCATGGAGTCTTCTATGGGAAGCACGAAGCACGCCGCCAGTTGCCCCAGCCGTCTGCCTGCATTCATCATGGTGGGCGAGTTGGGTAAAAACCAAAGGTTTGCAAGGAGTTTTTGAAATTGTATTTCCGTTTTTTTGACATCAGCATCAGGGTCAAACAGTCTGTCTGCTTCGGCCACGCTCTGGGCGACTCGTTGAAACATGTTTTCCGGTGATTCAATGGCTTTGCCACTATCGTCTTTTTTCAGATAGCGTTTTTCCAGGACCAGCCGTGCATTTTTTGATAAGGAGAGTTTCATGTGATTACCCTTAGGTAGATTTTTTTCTATATTTATTTTTCAGTTTTTTATTGACGATCGGCGGCACCATGTCGTTGATGTCACCCCCGAATTGAGCGGCCTCCTTGATAATCGACGAGCTAGTGAATATCCAGCGCAGGCCGGTCATCAGGAATACGGTTTGAATATCGCGCTTCAGCCGTCGGTTCATCAAGGCCATCTGGAACTCATATTCAAAGTCAGAAACAGCTCGCATGCCCCGTAAAATGGCATGGGCTTTTCGTTCATGGGCATAGTCTACCAAGAGTCCTTCAAATATATCGAATTCGACGTTACTAAATTTTTTCATACTGATCTGCAACATTTCCATACGTTCTTCTACGGAAAAAAAAGATTTTTTTGATGGATTCAACAAAATAGCCACGATGATTTTATCGAAGATGGATAGTCCTCTTTCAACGATATCGAGGTGACCGTTGGTAATTGGATCGAAAGAACCTGGATAGATTGCAATTTTTCCCATTCGGTTTCAGCCTCCATAGAATTCATAGTAATAACAAGTTATTAGGGAATGTATTTCCTCGTTGAAGTAGAAAATTATACCATATAACGCAAAAAAGAGACAAGGGTTTTTCCATACTTTCTCTGGTCCAGAAGCTCAAAAGTGGTTAAAGGGCTGGGAAGTTTGTCGGCCTCACCATGCTCAAGGACAAGGCATGCACCCGGTGTAATGGCCTGACTTTTTATCAGGTGTGTTAAGGCCGTCAGTGCCATGCCTTTGTGGTAGGGCGGATCCAGGAAGATGAGATTATACAGGCGGTCATGAGATTGCAGACAGTTCAGATTGCGTTCTATATTCCATGGAATGACTCTGGCGTGTTCTTCGAGACAGCACGAACGCAGATTTTTTTTCAATAGTGAAACAGCGGCAGGTGCTATGTCGATGAAAGTTGTCCAGCCGGCCCCCCTGCTCAGCGCCTCTATTCCCAAGGCACCGCTACCGGCAAATAGATCCAAAACAACTGCACCGGGGACGCGATCGGACAGAATGTTGAATATAGACTCTCTCGTTCGATCGGAGGTAGGGCGAATGCCTTTCCCATGAAATGGGTGGAGTTTTTTTCCTTTTAGGGTACCACTGATGATTCTCAATACCTTACTTGTCTCCAGCCAACCCCTGCTATGGTTTGATGTGCTTAGAAGCTATCTCAAAAAAGTTTATTGGCCCAATTTCTGTGTTGATCCCTGCTTCAAATCCTCGTAATACAACAGTATGCCTGCGGGTTGAAGTTTGGGTCCGCCTTGAACTTGAACCAAAACCCTTTTTTTGAGATGGCTTCTAATGTGTTTGCCGGTACTTTCTTTCTATGCCAGTACCGTTATCAGCCATCTGGTTACGAGCTTTATTGCTTTTCCCAGGAGATTGCCCAAAAGCCTTGCTGCGAGGGATCTTTATATCAATGAAGTATCAGTAAATAAAATCGATTGTATACCAGTCGGTGTCAAAATCCCACAACGAAACAAAAAACAGAACATAATGCAGATAGAATGGAAGTGTGAGCTTATTCAATTGTGCTTTGGTACGAATTTGATATTGGCTGCCCTTTTCAAGGCGATTTAATTCTACGATCTTTAAACTGTCGATTTCGGCCATCAATTTCTTGGCCTCATCAAACGATTCCATCACTCTTTGGTGATTACTATCCCATGAACGCTCAACAATGTATCCATTTTTTAGCGTATCATATTTGATTGTGTGTAAAACCTTTAATTCGGAGATATTTTTATCAAACCAGAAACCGCGTGTCTGATACAGGTTTACAAAGAAAGAGAATGTGGCGGGGACACCGGTTGAAATAGCCGTTTCCATCTCTTGGCGAAAGGCGCCCTCAACTGTCAGGTAGATCAACAGGTCGTCTTGGGTGTTTGTAACGATAATATTCTTGAGTTCTGCATCATTGGCGTGCGCTATGGTTGGCTGAATCATGATGGCAATGCACAGCAGGATGCCCATTGTTTTATTTTTATTGAACGACATCATGTACCCTGGGTATCGTTTATATGATTATATATCAACATATTATATTTTCAAGTTATCACGTCGGGCAACACCCGAACATAATAACCTATTGATATGTTATGTCATATAAGTTAAGATGCTTCCTGTTTAGCGTTTTATGGAATTGAAATTCTCTGGGAGTTCCCTGTACTGTGGTGAACTTGAAAAACGTTCAATTTTGGTATCTGTCATTTAATATGAAACTTTCGGGTTAAGGGGGTCGGGTGCTCGCCAAAGTTTTAAGTAGTGCCGTCATTGGAATCGACGCATACCTGGTAGAAGTTGAGGTGGATATTACCAGAGGCTTACCAACCTTTACCACCGTTGGACTGCCGGAAGCCGCAGTAAAGGAAAGCAAGGAACGTGTCAAGTCTGCCATCAGCAACTCAGGTTATACCTTCCCCGACGATAGGATTACCGTCAATTTAGCTCCTGCAAACATCAAGAAAGAAGGTACCGGTTTTGACCTGCCCATCGCGTTGGGGATTCTGGCCGCTGAAAAACTGATCCCGCAAGTGCGTGTCAATGACTATATCATTATGGGCGAACTTTCCCTGGATGGGCGCATCAAACCGGTGAACGGAAGTCTTCCCATGGCAATCGCTGCCAAAAAAGCGGCGTGTCAGGGTATTATCGTACCCTACGGCAACAGACACGAGGCATCTGTTGTCAACGCGATCGATGTTTATCCGGTCAAAACACTTTCGCAGGTGGTGGATTTTCTACGCGGTTTTAAGCGGATTAAGGCTGTAAAGGCCGATCTGAAAGATCTTTTTGATACCCAAAACCGGCATGAAAAGGATTTTGCCGATGTTATGGGTCAGGAACATGTAAAAAGAGCCATGGAAATTGCCGCGGCCGGCGGTCACAATCTCATCATGGTCGGAGCACCTGGTTCAGGGAAAACCATGATAGCCAAACGCC
>JASJGV010000555.1:0-2544 GCA_033791325.1 Desulfobacterales bacterium
CGGCAATGCTGTCAAATTTACGGATGAGGGCGAGATTATCCTGGTGGTTGGCCCCGAAGTCGGCGACCAGAATCCATATCATCTGGTTTTTTCGGTGAGGGATACCGGCATCGGGATACCCGGAAAAAAACTGGAATCGATTTTTGGTGCTTTTGCCCAGGCAGATGGAAGCACCACGCGCAAATATGGTGGCACGGGTCTGGGGCTGGCAGTATCCAGGCAGCTGGTGACACTGATGGGCGGTCATATCTGGATTGAAAGCCCCATATCGACCGGACAGAGCACCTCCACAGGGGATGCTGTGGGACCCGGAAGCGCTTTTCATTTCACCGCTCATTTTAAGCAACCCACGACGGACATCGAATCTACAACGCATAAACCGGACATCGATATCAGCAGTATAACGGGACTCGTGGTCGATGACAACTTGAGCAACCTCGAAATTATCATGGAAATGATGGAGAGCTGGCATGTCTCCCCCACCGGCACCACAAGCCCTGAAAAAGCAAAGGTTATTCTCTCTGAAGCCCAGGCCTCCGGGAACCCCTTTGGACTGGTACTGATCGACTCCGATATGCCGGAAGCGGATGGTTTTTCGCTGGCCGCCTGGATCGATGCCCAAAACGACCTGGATTGTAAAACAATCCTGATGAACACCTCGCTGCGAGACCGGCGGCAGATCGATTTCGAAACGTTGAACATCTCTTCATTCATCACCAAGCCTGTGCGGTCATCGGATCTGCTGGATGCCATCGTCGGGACCGTCGTTCAGACGAAAACCGATCGGGAAACAGGCGTACCGGCACCGAAGTCTACACAGGACCGGCAGATGCAAGCCCTCAAGATCCTCGTGGCCGAGGACACACCCTTTAACCAGAAGTTTATTACGCGTCTGCTCGGCAGATGGGGCCACACAGCTATAATTGTGGGGGATGGCCGAAAAGCCGTTACAGCCGTTTCCGAGGATTGCTACGACCTCATCCTCATGGATGTCCAAATGCCGGAAATGGATGGTTTTGAGGCAACCGCCAAAATACGCGAGATCGAGGGAAAAAAAGGAGAACACACACCTATCATCGCCATGACCGCGCATGCCATGAAGGGCGATCGTGAACGTTGCCTCGATGCGGGAATGGATGACTATGTTCCCAAGCCCATTTCTTCCGAAGCCCTCTTGAATGCCATCAGAATACTCGTACCGGAGCACCGCGGACCCAACAGGGAGGAATCATCCGTGCAAGAAAACGTTCAGCCTGAATTCGATAAAGATGCTCTTTTGAAAGCATTTGACAATGACTGGGATTTTCTAAATGAGGTCATTGACATGTTTATTGCGGATTATCCGGAAATGCTCAAAAATATTCATGCTGCCATCCAGGCTGAGGATGCCCCCGCACTCCAGCGTACGGCACATGCCCTAAAAGGCATGCTGGCCAACTTTCAGGTTGAAACAGCAACCCAAAAGGCATACAATCTTGAAAAGATGGGCGGTGAGGAAAACCTTGAACAAGCCGCAGATATTTATACTCAGCTTTCCACCGAACTTGACAACCTCGAAAGAATGTTTTCAGATTTGTCCAGGGAGACGATGAATTGAAGATACTGATAGCTGAAGACGAGACAGTAACCCGGCGCAGGCTACAACATTTCCTCGAAAAGTGGGGCCACCAGGTCATCACCTCGGAAAACGGACTGGAGGCCCTGGAACATTTTCTTTCCAAAGAGATCGACATGGTCATCACAGACTGGATGATGCCGGAAATGGACGGGCTGGAACTGGTGGGCCACATCCGCAGCCGGGGAAGAGAAAAACCTTATGTCTACACGATCCTCCTGACGGCGAAGGGGGACAAGGAGGATGTGGTCAAAGGCTTGTCCGAAGTCGGTGTAGATGACTATGTCGTTAAACCCTTTGAGCCCGATGAACTGCGCGCCCGTCTTACTGTCGGGGAAAGAACCATCAGGCTGGAGAGAACACTCAGGGAGTATGGAACCGGACTAGAAAAAATCGTCCAGAAACAGACCCGCATGATCCGCCAGACCCAGGAAGAAACCATTATCCGGCTCCTGACGGCACTCGAATCGAGGGATGAGGAGACAGGGGGGCATGTCAGAAGAATCGGTCTTTACAGTGCCTATCTGGCTGAGGCCGCAGGGTGGACCAAACAACAGCTGGACGATATCCGTCTGGCCGCACCCATGCATGACATTGGTAAAATCGGTGTTCCGGACGCCATCCTGCAAAAGAAAGGACCTCTTACCACAGAAGAGTTTGAGGTGATCAAGTCACACACGACCATTGGTGGTCAAATATTGGGGAATTCTGATTTTCCCATGCTGCAATTGGCTCATGACATAGCACTCTTTCACCATGAGAAATGGGAAGGAAAAGGTTACCCTGAAAACCGGTCAGCTAAAGAAATTCCCGAAGCAGCCCGGATCGTTGCCCTGGTAGATGTTTACGACGCCCTCAGCCAGGACAGGGTTTATCGCAAGGCTGACCCGGAAGACGAGGTTCTCAGAAAAATGGATGAGGCCAAGGGA
>JASJGV010000556.1:0-10774 GCA_033791325.1 Desulfobacterales bacterium
ACACACGGCTTCCCCGCTTGATTAATCCAACGGCATCCTTGGCCGACATCAGTTTGGTAGGACAGTACGATTTCAAATCCATTTTATAGGCTCTCCAGAATATACAGTTTGGTCTTGTTTGTAATTATAAACTATCGATGAAATTCAGACAAGACACAAATTTCTAAGATAGGCTGTAACCTAAACAACCTAATATTGCCGGTTGACACGTCACGAAATTCGACTTAATTTAGAAGCTATCTTAAAAATGTCTTTTGGCCCAAATCCTGCGTTGAGCTCTCGTTTCAATTCCTCAAAATACTTTAGTATTCCTGCGTATTGAAACTTGATTCCGCCTTGACTTTGAACCAAAATCCTATTTTTTAGATTGCTTCTATATATCTTGAGACAACCCACTATACTGGGAGATTCAAATGAAAATCACTCACTATTCAGATATTGAACCCACTGCGTTTGACGGTGACACCGTAAAAGGCGTCAAGGGAAGGATCGCCATTGGAAAGAACGACGGTGCCGACAACTTCTGTATGAGAATATTCGAAGTGGAGCCGGAAGGTTATACACCACGTCACTCCCATGATTGGGAGCATGAGATCCTCTTTTTCTCCGGAAGCGGGGACGTGTTCTCAAGTGGGGAATGGGTCCCGGTGTCCAGCGGAACCACCGCATTCATTCCCGGCAATGAAGAACACCAGATCCGGAACAGCGGAAACGAGACCCTGGTGTTTGCCTGTATGATACCTGCCGGACCGCCGGAACTTTAGCCGGTAGACTATAGGTGGATAGACTGTAGGCTGTAGGAGGCTAATAGTCTATCAGCCTATTTAAAATAGTTTCCCGCTCAGCCAGAATAGTACCATTCCCACCACCACGGTACCGCCTAAGGATTTGGTTGCCAGGGCAAATACAAAGGTGGGAACGGCCACCCACATCTCGGGCCTCATGATATCGAGGTGGCGTGGATCACCTCCGGTCACGAGTGCCGGCAGCAGCAAGGCACTCAAGACGGAGGCCGGGATCAGGGCCAGCCAATCTTTGAACCATGCCGGCAGTGCATATTTCGTCAGGATAAACAACGGCAGCCACCGGGGTATATAGGTCACCAGCCCCATGGCGATAATAATGAAAACATAGGTGTCCGGCATGCTCAATCCCCTTTCCCTGCTCGAGATGTCCGGGATAATTTCCCTATCCCGATCCCGATGGTCGCGGCAATCACAGAAGCCAGGACAATATAGGAATTTCCGGGAATCCATAGGGCCAGCATCACCGAAAGCATACCGGCAATAATCGCAGTCAGAACGATCAAACGGCTGTTGAGTTGGAAGACCAGGAGACAGATAAACATGGCAATCAGGGCATAATCGATGCCCAGGCTGTGGGCGGGAATAAGATGACCGAAAAATCCACCGGCAATGGTACTCAGGATCCAGCATGTATTCGCCGTATGATTGAGCACCAGGGACCTGTTCAGATCCCAATCTCCGGCCAGAAGACGTGTATAATTGATGGCAAAGCTTTCATCGGTAACACCGTATGCGAAAACAGAGAGCTTTCCCCGGTGTTGATTTTGCAGCAGGGCTGCCAAAGAAGAGCTCATGAGCAGATGTCTGAGATTAACAAAGAACGCAGTCATGATCACGGCCAGGGCCGCAGAACCATTCGCCAGCATGGAGACGGCAATAAATTGCGAGCTCCCTGCAAACACGATGGATGACATCAAGGCAATCTGAAACCATGTCATGCCTGCCTTTTGTGCCAGTACACCAAACGCCAGACCTATGGGGATATATCCCAGGCAGATGGGCCAGGCAGCCCTGATGCCTGACAGGATCAGTTTTCGATTCACTGTTTGTTTGCCTCTCAATATGTTCATAGCTTACAGACGCAACTGTCTGAGTTGTGTTGTTTACATAGTAAATGTGGGCGGTCACTTCAACAGATCTTTTATTCCAATATAAAAGACCTGATCCTTTGGGGCAGGCCAGAGGCATTTTACTCTGCCGGAATGAGTCCCAGAAAGAATCCAGGCGTCAGAATACAGAATCTTTACAATGTTCATTCGTTTTCCAGCATTAAAACAAATTAGCGCTTTACGAAATTCTGACTTCTGTATTCTGACTTTCGAAATATTTATGTTGACAATGTATATTCGGGTCCCTATCTTTGTGCACTTTTTTATGGCATTTTGACGCCGTCCTTAAAAAGGATGGCGTTGTTTTATGGTTTTCAGACCGGGTTATCCTGCACTGAACCGCAACAGTTTTTCCAAAAAGATAGTACTTGTAACCTAAAAAATCAGAATAAAAATAGATACCCGTTAACGAACATACGAAACAATTGAGATCTTTTTTCGTGTTTTCGTGTTTTCATGTTTCAAAAGCATATAATATTTAAAAGGTCTAATCGAGGAACGTCTGAGAAGGAACAACAAAAATGACTAACGATTTAGCAAATGTCCGCAACATCGGTATCAGTGCTCATATCGATTCGGGCAAAACAACATTGACGGAAAGAATCCTGTTCTACACCAACAGAATCCATACCATTCACGATGTCAAGGGCAAAGACGGTGTAGGGGCCACCATGGATTCCATGGAACTCGAAAAGGAACGTGGCATTACCATTGCTTCTGCTGCCACCTATTGCCAGTGGCGCGATCACAAGATCAATATCATCGACACACCCGGACATGTGGATTTTACCATAGAGGTGGAGCGCTCTCTGCGCGTTCTGGATGGTGCCGTCCTGGTTCTGTGCTCGGTGGGCGGGGTTCAATCCCAGTCTATCACCGTCGATCGCCAGATGAAACGCTACAAGGTACCCTGTATCGCTTTTATCAACAAATGTGATCGCAGTGGCGCAAACCCGTTCCGGGTCATGGACCAGCTCAAGAGAAAACTGGGGCATAATGCCGTGGCATTACAGATCCCGATTGGTCTCGAAGCCGACCTGCAGGGTGTCGTGGACCTCGTGTCTATGAAAGCCCTCTATTTTGACGGTGAGAATGGTGAATTGATTCGTGAAGAAAGCATACCGGACGCCCTGCTGGCAGAAGCAGAGGAAAAACGTGAAGAACTCATCGATTCGGCCTCCATGTTTTCTGACGACCTCATGGAAGCTGCCCTGGAAGGAAATGTCACAGAAGACTTGCTCATTGCGGCTATCCGCACAGGAACCCTTACCCGTGAACTGACACCGGTTCTCATGGGTTCAGCATATAAAAACAAAGGTGTACAACCCCTCCTGGATGCCGTCACCGATCTGCTGCCCTGCCCTTCGGACATTGAAAATCAGGCGCTCGACATGGGTAACGCCGAAACCCCGGTGACACTTGTCTCCGATTCAGACAAACCGGTTGTTGCTTTGGCCTTCAAACTGGAAGATGGAAAATATGGTCAACTAACCTATATTCGTGTTTACCAGGGATCGGTATCCAAAGGGAGTACCATTGTAAACGTCCGATCAGGCAAGAAAGTAAAAGTCGGAAGGCTGGTTCGTATGCATGCCGATCAGATGGAAGACATCGACACCATCCCGGCCGGATACATCGGTGCTCTCTTCGGGATTGAATGTGCCTCTGGTGATACCTTTACCGCCAAGGACATGAACCTGAACATGACTTCCATGTATGTCCCGGAACCGGTTATCTCCCTGGCCATTGTTCCCAAGGACAAGGTTTCCCAGAATAATATGTCCAAAGCACTCAATCGGTTTACCAAGGAAGACCCCACATTCAAAACCTATGTCAATCAGGAAACCGGTGATACCATTGTATCGGGTATGGGGGAACTCCATCTCGATGTCTACATCGAACGTATGCGCAGAGAGTACAGTGCGGATGTAGAAACGGGCATGCCCCGGGTTGCGTACCGGGAAACCATTACCCAGCGAGGTGAGTTTAATTACACCCACAAGAAACAGACCGGTGGGTCAGGCCAGTATGGCCGGATTGCCGGTTACCTGGAGCCCACGGCCGAGAATGATTTTGAATTTGAAAACAAGATAACCGGCGGCTCCATCCCCACCCAATTTATTTCTGCCTGCGAAAAAGGATTCAGAGCCTGTCTTCAAAAAGGACCCAAAATGGAATTACCTGTAACCGGTGTCCGGGTTTTGATCAACGATGGTGCATCCCATGCGGTGGATTCATCTGAAATGGCATTTCAGGCGGCCGCACGCGGAGCCTTTCTTGAAGGTTATGCCAAGGCAAAGGCTGTCATCCAGGAACCGATCATGACCGTGGTGGTGGAAACACCCACGGAATTCCAAGGTGCTGTCATGGGTACACTGAACCAGCGCAGAGGGATGATTCTGGGCTCTCAGGATGAAGGGGCCATGTGTGTCATCGAATCAAGGGTACCTTTAGCCGACATGTTTGGATATTCCACGGTGCTGCGTAGTTCCACACAGGGAAAGGCTCAGTTTACAATGGAGTTTTCAGACTATAAGCAAGTACCCCAATCCATTGCCGAAGAGTTGATCAAAAAGGCCCAGGACGGCAAGAAGAACGTTGCTTAGGGCTCGCGCAAAAACAACTTAGCAGAATTGGCGTTCAGATTTGGTTCAGGTTTGGCTGATCCGAATGAGCAACCCACAGGAATAGCGAGTTATTTCGCGGATTTTAGAAATGAGGCATCAGCCAAAGATGGGCTGATGCTGAGATGCAAAAATGTGAAGTTATTTTTGCGATAGCCTCTAATTGGCAAGATGTTGAAAACAGATCAAAAAAAAGCCATCAGGCTTGATATAGAATCCGGGTTGAAAGGTCGTGGGCTTCCACCTCATGACAATATTATCAACCTCAAGGAGAGGAGCTTTATGATGTTGAAAAAAGATCTTACACTACGGAACCCTTTAAGACTCCTGGGAAAGGAAAATCAGGACATTCTTTCCAAGGGTGGCTTTGGCGCTGTATTGGCAAGGGCCGGTGTCGGTAAAACAGCCATTATGGTCCAGTTGTCCCTGGAAACACTTCTGCGGGGCAAAAACGTTCTGCATGTCAGTCTGAGTGATCCCGTGAACAAAGTGAGTTTGTGGTATAAAGAGGTTTTTCACAATCTGGCAGATCAGTACGATGCACCACAGGTCAACCAGCTTTGGGAATCCATACTCCACCACCGATTCATCATGACATTCAAGGTAGAAGGCTTCAGCGTGCCCAAACTTGAAGAACGGCTGGCTGACCTGACAGAACAGAATATTTTTTCGCCGGATATGATTGTAATCGATGGGCTCCCCTTTGAAGATGATGTCGAAGAATCTCTCAAACACCTCAAAGCGTTTTCAGAAGCTAACAATCTCCGGGTCTGGTTCTCCGTCAGAACACACCGACACCAGGAACCCCAACCAGACGGAATGCCCCCTGAGTTGATCCATATCGACGATCTGTTCGAAGTCGTGATTCAACTTCAGTCGGAGGGGAAAAATATCCATGTCAAGGCTACCAAAGGTGGGGACATAGACGGATCGGCGTCCAGTTTGATTCTCGATCCTTCGACCATGCTGATGGTAACAGAAAACGATTAGAAGCTATCTCAAAACCAGAAACACAGATTGAAAGACAACTTCTGCCTTGTTGACAATCGGAAACAAAATATGAAATTCGACGTTGGTTATATTCGCAAACAATTTCCTGCCCTCAATAGAAAAATCAATGGCTATCCGGCAGCCTACCTGGATGGGCCCGGCGGTACCCAGGTGCCCCAGAGAGTCATCGATAAAGTTGTCGAATACCTTGTGCAGCACAACGCCAATGCGCACGGGGCATTTGCCACGAGCATCGAAAGCGATGCCATTTTGTTTAATGCACGCAAGACATTCGCTGATTTCTTCGCCTGTTCCTGGGAAGAAGTTTCTTTTTGCCAGAATTCAACCACAGCCAGTTTCATGCTCTCACAGGCACTGTCCAGAGAGCTTCTACCAGGTGATGAAATTATCATCACCGACATGGATCACGAAGCCAACCGTGGACCCTGGCAGGTCCTGGAGGAAAAGGGCTTCAAACTCAGCAGCGTAGCCATGGACATAAAAAACTGTGTCATTGACATGGCCGATTACCAGGCCAAACTAACCGGCAAAACCAAGGTTGTTGCCATCAACTACGCCTCCAATGCCGTCGGAACCATAAGCGATGTAAAAACAATGATCCAAATGGCTCATGATGTGGGCGCTTTAACCATCGTTGACGCCGTCCACTATGCGCTGCATGGAGCTATCGATGTCCAGGACATTGACACTGATTTCCTCTACTGCTCTGCCTATAAATTTTTTGGCCCGCACGTGGGCATCCTGTTTGCTAAAAAAAGTAAAATGCATTCACTGCAAACCCTGAAAGTCAATGCCCAGGAAAATGTTCCGCCCTATAAATTTGAAACCGGCACTTTAAACCTGGAGGGTATTGCCGGCGCAGCAGAAGCCGTCGAGTTCATTGCCGATATCGGTGAACAATACCTGGATGACCTATCCGAAGCATTGACAGGTCTCGAAGGACGTAGAAAAAGAATTGTTGCCGGCATGCTGAGCATTGAAAAATATGAGCAGCCCTTGTGCGACCATTTTAAAAACGCGTTGAAACAACTACCCGAAGTAACGGTCTATACCCCCCCCGATGACAGTCCTAAAACCTCTACAATATCCTTTATCGTTGAAAACGTATCTCCCTTAAACGTTGCCAAAAAACTGGCTCAAAAAGGTGTCTTTGTATGGGATGGTGACTTTTATGCTGCCCAGCCGGTGAGATCTTTAGGCTTGGCAGAAAGCGGCGGTCTGATAAGAGTCGGCCTGACGCCGTACAATACCCGGGAAGAAATTGATCGGGCCTTAGAAATTATTTCGGTGCTGTAGCCTTCAGTATTCGTTGACAGTCATCCACGTATTTGATCAACAAACTCTCCGATGGTTCGGTATACTCTGTCTGCCCCTTCACCTAGAAGAATTCCGTGCCGGTCGAAATTAAAAAGGGTATATCTTTTATCCACCGAACCCAAACGTTTGAATATTTTTCGTGAGCCTTTCGGATTTACGACCGGGTCGTTCTCCGACTGGACAACCAGAGCCGGTACGGTGATGTCCTCCAGGAGAGGATAGAGCGATTCCATCAAATTTTCTATTTCACTGACACCTGAAATGGGGTTTCGAGAATAATTTATGTGAGGATTCTCGGGCGAGTTGTTGACAAATTCTTTTTTAGCAGCCCCCTTTGCAATTTTGTCCATCAGGCGGTTCCATGCATCCAGTGTCGACGCAAAGCGAGCCCCGAGGTCCTGTAGCCGGAGAGGTGCCGCGATGGCGAACACACCGGATAAATCTTTTGTTCGGGCCGCTATATGGAGGGCCAGACCCGCACCGGTGGAAAACCCCCCGATAACAACCCGGACACAGATGCTGCTGATCAGGGCATAGCCCTCTTCAACGGAAACGAGCCAGTCCTTGTAGGTTCGCTGCGCCAAATCTTCCGGTGACGTTCCATGACCTTTTAAACGCGGTGTATATACCCAGAATCCCTTGCGTTGAAGATATTTGGCCAGTCCCTGAACTTCAAGCGGTGCCGCCATGTACCCATGGGAAAGAACGATACCGACACGTTTTGACCTGCCCTTGAACAGGACCGGTGTTCCCACCGACTGATCCTTGGTTTCCCCTTCGACAAAGAATGTCCGGTAATCTGTTGCGTACGCGTCCATGGCTTTCTTGAGGATGCTGCGCGCAACCTTTCTACGAATAATAAAGGACGGCTGCCAGGCAATTCTTCGGGCAAACCGCTGGAATTTGATCAAGGGCTCAACCTCATTGGCAATGACCGAAACCAGGTTCTGTATCCGCGCAAGATGAAAATTCAATACCACACCGATAGGATTCAGTTTAACCAGATTGTCTCCCTGTTCCTTGACAAAGCCCTGTTCCTTTGCCAGAGAAATGAAATCCAGGCACTTGCCATAGCTATCATCCACCAGCAGATGGGTCTGATCTTCGTTGAGACTGCTGTGACAATATACTTTCATCTCCCGGAGTGATGAAGATGCCGCCAGAAAAACACGTCTTTTCAGGTCATGGATCTTGATGCTGGTGAATGGATATTTTTTCAACATGGATGCAAAAATATGATCATGGTTCAACGTCGTCAAACTGTAAATTTCAGTCATATAACGCTGCATGACTTTCAAAGCAGATTTGCGCATTTTTGTCTTAGAGGGTAAGGGGTCATCGAACTGAAATGATCTCTTGGACTGGATGTCCTGCTGGATGACCGATTGGTTCAGGTATGCATTGACATCGATGGCTCGACCAAATCGAATATCCATGTCAACTCCGGACAGCAGCATATGCCCCTCGGTCATGAGCTCTTCGATCAAACGCTCGGATATGTTCTCAACCAGGCTTTTGGCAATATTACTCAAGGCGTTTTCTTTTGCCCGCATCGGATAATAGGTGATGTTGACAGGCACCAGCCGGGTTCCTGCCCTGGAAACATCTGCCATGGATTCTATCCGGAAAAGATTCAGGAGGCGATCGGCTTCTTCCGGGTTTGACTTGCTCATGGCAAAAAGCCGCTGGCGGTAAAATTCGGTACGCATCGCCAGGGTGGCTGCGCCGGTGTGAGGTGGATGCTTTCCACCGGCAGAAGAGATCATGAAGCGACCTTTTTCTATGATCTTTTTATTTTTGACCATGCGACCTTCCGGAAATATGACCCACATGGCCTCGCCGGTAAGAAGCGTCTTAACGATCAAATGATCTCGATCAGGGTTTTTAATGGAGACAGCCCCGATGTTATCCATATAGGTACCAAAAGTACCCTTAAAAAACTCAGCTGCCGCCAGAGACCAGATGGGTGTCTGGGTCAACCGGAAAAGATGGGTGGGCAAGACAAATGTCTCAATTCTCGTAAAATGATTGACCACAAAAATGTTGTTGCCGCCAGAGATATTTTCCGTACCATGCAGGGTTACACGGGCCCGAGAAAGGTTTTCGAGCACCTTTACGAACAGTCCAGTTGTGCGGTATGCAAAGCGGTTCATTGTATTGACATTGCTCCCAACAACCCTTAGACCTAAATCAACGGCCATCGGCAGAGTTGGTAACGCGTGATGAGGCTTGCCGCAACGTTTGCGGCCTTGACATTCGATCAGTTAAGGATATATATCGGAACAGCCAGCTGTGAGCCTTAACCAGTACGCGGCAATCGACAAGCTGGCTTTAGACTGTAGACTATAGGCTGTAGGCTGTGAGCAGCTAAATGCCTAATAGTCTATAGCCTACAGCCTAATAATAGTGGCTCATGGTATGCTGCATTTTAAAAAAAATAAAGCCTAATTTCAATATTCAATATTTGAAACGCTCAATATTGGGTAAAGCTATTTTCGGAGGTACCCGTGCATTCCAAGATTCTCATTCTGAAATTTTCCAAAACCGTGGCTGAAAAACCAATTGTTTGTAACCTGGTTAAAAATCATGATCTGACATTCAATATCTTGAATGCTGCCATTCTACCCCAAAGAGAAGGCGTCATGGTCCTCGAGTTGACCGGGCCAAAAAAGAATTTTTCTGAAGGCATCCAATATCTGAAAGACATGGGAGTCCAGGTCCAGAATGCATCCCAGGAAGTCAAACGTATAACAAAACAATGTACTCACTGCGGTGCATGTACTGCCGTATGCCCCACAGGCGCGCTATCGGTGGTGCGACCGGAAATGAAAGTTGAATTTAATCAGAAGAAATGCAGTATCTGTGAACTGTGTGTCCCAGCCTGCCCCACACGGGCGATGCAGATTCGTCCAACCAACACAATCTTTTTCGAATGAAAAAAATTGCCGTACTGCTCAGTGGCGGAGTTGATTCCCTTGTCACCGCACGCATTCTCAAGGATCAGGGGCATGACATTTTCGGAATCCATTTTTTTACGGGGTATGAAACATCCGACGGCAATGGGGTTCCGGGAAAAACCACTACCTCGGCAACCTCCGGTATCGAATCGCGGGAAGCCGCTGCCGTTATCACCTCTCGACTGAGTGATCAATTAAACATCCCCATTGAAATATTTGATGCACGAAAAGTGTTTCAGTCAGTTGTCGTAGATTACTTTGTGCGCACCTATCAGGAAGGCCGCACGCCAAATCCATGCATGGTATGCAATCCATCTATTAAATTCGGTGTCTGTCTGTCGCTCGCAACACAAAAGGGCGCATCCCGCCTGGCAACAGGTCATTATGCCCGTGTCAAAAAAGACAGTAACGGCACGTTTCGCCTATTGTGCGGCAAAGATCACAAAAAAGAGCAGTCCTATTTCCTGGCCAGGCTGAACCAGCAGATGTTGTCAAAAGCCGTATTTCCCCTGGGAGAGTTTACCAAGGCAGAAACCATCGCACTATCCCTAAAACTGGGGTTAAAACCTGTCGCGCCAAAAGAAAGTCAGGACATCTGTTTCATCAACAACTGCAGCTATGGTGATTTCCTGGTACAACAACCAGGCTTCAACAGTCCTAAAGGACTGGTCGTAGATATCGACGGCCACATCATCGGTGAGCACCAGGGGCTTCATCACTATACCATTGGCCAGCGACGGGGTATCAATATTCCGGCATCCGAGCCATACTATGTCATCCGCATCGATCCCGATCAAAACCGACTGGTGGTGGGATTCAAGCAGGATGCTTTTTCAGATACCTGCCATGTAGAAAATATTCAGTGGATTCACGAACCACCGCCAAGGGATATCAACATCATGACGCGTATACGTTATCGACATGAAGCGGCAGCATCACAACTTACGCCC
>JASJGV010000557.1:0-3796 GCA_033791325.1 Desulfobacterales bacterium
AGATTGCCATCCGGCGAATATCGTGCTACGCACTGGTTTAATTTTATTTTTTGCCCGATCTCTTTTCTGGCGATACGGGCAGTTCACCGGCGTTTATGGCCAAATAAAATCATAGGAGTTTGTTTTATGAAACAGAAGATATTTTCAGCTATGATATTAACACTGATGATACTGTCTTTGGTAGCTTGTGCGCCATCGACATCATTGACGGGTCTCTGGAAAGACAACAGGTTCAAAGAAAAGCCCTTGGACAGTATTATGGTTCTCGGCATTGCAAAAAATAGCGATGTGGGTCAGCGTTTTGAAGATCTTTTTGTGGAGGCTTTCCAGAAAAAAGGTCTCACCGCTGCCGCTGCATACAAAATTATTCCGGAGAGCCGGCAACTGACCCAAGAGAATATAAAAGAACACAAGGAGATCATCAAGGAAGCAGCCCTTAAAAATCATTTGAGAGTCGTATTGATCGCCCACCTGATTGATGTGATAGAAGAAGAGGATGATCTGAAAGGCCAGAAATCGGATCCCGAGCCCGGTTCAAGCTACCATGACTATGGTTCGTACACTGTATTTGTCTATCGTGGCATGAGAAACCCAGAAACGACCCGGTCTGTGATACGCCAATATGTCCGGCTGCGGACCCAACTCTACGATACGGCCAGTGAACAATTGATATGGTCTGCCTCCTCGCAGTCTGTAGAATCGGATTCGGTGGATAAGATCTTTAGTGAATTGCTCGATGTCGTTATGGATCAGTTAATGGCAGACGGTTTTATAGGATCCAACTAAAGAATTTGAGGGAATGAACATAGGCTGTAGGGGTTTAGCTGTAAGCTGTTAGACTTGAGACGCTAACAGCCTAACAGTCCACAGCCTATAGCCTAATGTTTTACCCTGGAACCCTTTCTTTTTAACCAGACAAATAGATGACTAATTCTTTGCAGCAGAAAAATTCCCCCAACAGAACAGGTGGCATTCGGCGATCGATTTTTCCAGATCCCATGATTCCCGGGAATGAATTGGAGCGTAAGCAATACCTGCGGCGGGTTCTGCTGCTGCATTTCCGCCCTGCCACCGTCGTTGAAAAAACATTACGATTTTCACTGACCTGGGGTTTGGGAGGAATGGCCGTTGTCCTGGTGATGCTTCAGATCGGTAGCGGTGTACTGCTCAAATTTATTTACGAGCCCACCACAGCGGCTGCATACGCCTCGATTCAGATCCTGATCCACGAAGTGCCTTTCGGCCGTCTCATCAGAAATCTTCATCACTGGTGCGCACACCTGCTGGTATTTGTCCTGCTGCTTCACATGCTAAGGGTGTTTTTTACCGGTGCTTTTCATCCACCCCGTCAGTTCAACTGGGTTTTTGGATCAACCCTGTTCGGTGTTGTGCTGGCGGCCAATTTTACCGGGTATTTGCTCCCGTGGGATCAACTGGCTTACTGGGCGGTCACGGTATCCACCGGAATGCTGGATTACTGGCCATGGATCGGACATCCGATTCAGGGCGTGATCATGGACGGTGTCGACATTGGCCCGGCCACCTTGCGATTCTTCTTCGCGGTTCACACCGCCATCGTTCCGGTTATCCTGCTATTGCTTATGGGGTTTCACTTCTGGCGTATCCGCAAAGCCGGTGGCCTGGTTATTCCCAGACAACACCAACAGGCAATCACATCGCACCCGAACCGGATTCCGACGATCCCAAACCTGCTTCTGCGCGAGATGGTGGTCGGTCTTTCCCTCATGGCGGTGGTGATGGTCTGGTCGGTCTTTGTAAACGCACCGCTGGGGGATCCGGCCAACCCGGGGTTGAGCCCCAACCCGACCAAAGCCCCCTGGTATTTTGCCGGTCTTCAGGAACTGCTGTTGCACTTCCATCCTGTTTTTGCGGTCTGTATCATCCCTGTAATGATGGGACTGGCCTTTCTGGTGATACCCTATTTGAACTATGAATCCGACACCGGAGGTATTTGGTTCGTGTCTCGAACCGGACGAAAAACCGGCAGGGTGGCCGCCGTTGTCGCTTTACTGCTGACACCGCTGTTGATTCTGGCAAGTGAAAAGCTGCTCACACCCGGGGCAGACGTATCGGCCATGCCATCTTTTTTTATGAGCGGTCTGCTACCCCTGATTCTTCTACTTGTTATCAGCGGTGTTTTTATCTGGTTCATCAAAAAACGATATTCCGTTACCAGCAATGAATTGGTTCAGGTGCTGTTTATCCTGTTTTTAACCGCCTATATTGTCCTGACGATAACCGGTGTCTGGTTCAGGGGAGAAGGGATGATACTGAAGGTGCCCTGGTAGCCATCATGAGGGGGGAGCCGTATGAAAAAAAGAACATATCCTGAAGAAGGAAAAGAGATGGCATCCCCACGCCGTAGCTTTTTGAATAAGCTATGGGTGTTTCTCGGATTTGTTGCCTTGGCAGAGGTCATCTGGGTGATTTTGTCCTACTTAAAGCCGGTCCGGAAGCAGGAAACAGGGGGTGCGTTCGGTGGGCGTATAATAGCCGGACCCGTGGGGAGTTTTTCACCCAATACCGTGACAGCCTTTCCACGGGGGCATTTCTACCTGGCCTGTCTGAAAGAGGGTGGATTTCTGGCTATCCATCGAAAGTGCACGCATCTGGGCTGTACCGTGCCATGGGTTGAAAAGGAGCAGGCGTTTATCTGCCCTTGCCATTCATCGACTTTCGATATTCAGGGAGCTGTTATCCGCTCACCTGCCAGCCGGGCTCTGGATATCTTTCCCGTTCTCATTGAAAACAATGTTGTTTTTGTGGACACCGGCCGGACAATCAAAAGAAATGCTTTCAAACCGGATCAGGTGGTTTACAATAAGCGCGCATAAGGTCACCGCCGGTAATGGTGGGAGTGGACAGATTCTCCCAACTAATTGGGAGAAGGAGCTAAATTAAATTCCCCGCTGCTTGCAGCGTGGGATTACTTCAAACTATAGATCAAGATCCATATCTTTGCGAAAGTGCAGTGCTAAAATCCGAAGGAATGTTAGCCTTTCGCATTAGAGCGACGCAGTCGCGTTCTATAAAATCGTGCTTCGATTATATGATCATCCATATGAATTTAAACACTCTCAAAATCTGGAAAATTGTGGGGCTGATTTCGACCCTGGTCATCATTTTGTCGATTCCCCTGTACCTGCTGGTAGAGAATCAAAGGGTTGAAGGGGGCGGGGGCTTCCAGGTGAAGATGCAAGCCACATTTGTGGGCAGCGATCAGTGTCGCTCCTGTCACAAACAGGAACACGACAAATGGCTGCAATCGCACCACCGCATGGCCATGGCAGAAGCCTCCGCAGAAACGGTTCTTGGCGATTTCGCCAACAGCGAGTTCGAACACTATGGTGTGACAACACGCTTCTTCATGAAAGACAATGGATACTTTGTCCGCACCATAGGGCCGGAAGGCGTTATTGGAGATTTTCCAATAACCCATACCTTTGGATGGTATCCTTTGCAACAATACCTGGTGCCGTTTCCAGGCGGGCGCTTGCAGTGCCTTCTTATTGCATGGGATGTTGAGAAAAAAGAATGGTACCACCTCTACCCGGATACACCACCGGATCCAGAGGACTGGCTCTATTGGACCAATCAGGGGCAGAACTGGAACGGTATGTGCGCCGAATGCCATGTCACCAACTTTAAAAAGGGATATGATCATAAAACCAATAGTTTTAAAACAACATGGTCTGAAATTGATGTGGCCTGTGAAGCCTGCCACGGACCAGGGTCAGAGCACGTGGCCTGGGCTGAAACCCCGGAAATGGGAAGG
>JASJGV010000558.1:0-5446 GCA_033791325.1 Desulfobacterales bacterium
AATGATTTCCAGCTGCTCATGAAAAAAATGAGAAAGCTCCCTGATACCGAGTCCAAGGAAAAACTGCTCATGGATTTTATTAATACGCATGAGCCTGGAGAGGGTACCGCCAGGGCCGAGTCGAAACTTAATGAGATCTGGCAGCAGAACGAGGACGCCAGCTACCAGAAAACCATCGATGCCGTTAACAAACTGCCGATTGACCAGGTGTTTGAGAAAAATGCCAGGGCACTGTACACCCGGTTTCTGGAAAAGTATCCCAATACACAACATAAGGAAGATATTCAACAGGCTGTTTCTGAGATCTCTGGTTTGTCGGAAGATATCGTTTTCAGCAATTTAAGGAATCTGGGGGAAAAGAATTATGTTCAAAAGATTGATTCGTACAAAAACTACCTGGCTCTTTATCCTCAGGGTAAACACCGTGATTCTGTGAAGCAGATGTTTTCGGTGACACTGGGTGATTCCTATATGAACTTCAAAAGAGAGATTGCAGTATGTGAGCGAGATGCCAAGTGGGACACATGCCTGACCATATGTGACGATTACCTGGCAGCTTTTTCAGTCTATCTGGATACCGGCAAGATACAGGCCATTCGGGACCGTATCCGGATGGAAAAGGATTATCAGCTTTTGCAGACCCGGGTTGCAGGGGTAGACAATGATGGCGCCAGGCGTTTGTACATGGCATATATGACAGCCTATCCCGATTCTCCCAACAATGAAGAGATCCAGAAAGTTCTCCAACGGATGGACCTGGATGTCACGGCAGAGCGCCAATGGGCGTCCCTCAAGAAAAGTATACAGGGTTCCGGCCTGAGCACGCAGGAAAAAATTGACAGAATTGAAAAATATATTTCTCGGAACAACACGAGTCGTTATGCGGTGGAAGCCAGAGAAATCCTGAAATCCTTGCGAAAGGACGCCGACATACGTTCAAATAAGCGTAAACAGTCCATCAAAAGCATGACGGCAGAAGAAAAGGCCAAAAAAGAAGCCGAAGATCAATATGCCGTGCTGGTAAAAAGACAGGCCGAGCAGGACCGGATCCAGCGTGAAAAAAAGAAAGCCATTGCGTCTCTGGGTAAGGCCAAAGGGCGGTTTGTTTTAACCGGAGACAGTGCTGTGATGGATAAAAAAACCGGGCTCATGTGGAGTCTTCTCGATTCTCAGCGAGAGCTCGGTACCTGTATGGATCACAGAACAGCGCGGCAATATGTCAAGGAATTGCGTTACAACGGACACGACGATTGGCGCTTACCCACCTCCGCGGAGCTGGCCGGTATTTACAAGAACAAACCCTATTTCCCTGATAGTGGCGCCGAGTGGTACTGGACATCGGAGATATTTGCCAAAGGGTATTCCTACATCGTCAATATCGTATCGGCCAAGCAGGAGACGGCATTCAAGAAGGTCACCCGGGATGTGGAGGCGTGTGGATCGGTTCGCACCGTTCGCCCCTAAAAGTTATCTCAAAAATGTCTTTTGGCCCAATCTCTGCGTTGGGCTCGCGTTTCAACTCCTCAAAATACGAAAGTATTCTTCCGGATTGAAACGATCGCCCGCCTTGACCTTGGACCAAAATCCAATTTTTGCGATAACTTTTATGTGCATTATACATTCGTGGAACGAATTTATTTATGGACTTAGATAAAAATAAAATTCCAAAACACGTCCAAAGCATTCACCTGATAGCGGTCTGCGGTACGGGCATGGGGGCACTGGCCTGCATGCTCAAAGATCTGGGCTATGCCGTGACCGGATCGGATCAGCATGTCTACCCGCCCATGAGCACTTTTCTCGAGGAGAAGGGGATCTCCCTGTCCCAGGGGTTTCAACCCGAAAATCTCGCCTATGGGCCTGATCTGGTGGTGGTGGGAAATGCGGTATCAAAGGATAACCCGGAAGTGGTGGAGATGGTCCGGAAGGGACTACACTTTTGTTCCATGCCCCAGGCCGTCAATGCTTTTGCCGGAAAAGGGAAACAGAGCATCCTCGTTACCGGAACCCATGGTAAAACAACCACGTCTTCCCTGATTGCCTGGCTGCTTCACTGTGCCGGCATGGGGGTTTCTTTTGTCATCGGTGGCATCCTGGCAAATTTCGACAGCAACTATTTTTTAGGTGCCGGCGACTACCTGGTGGTGGAAGGGGATGAGTACGACACGGCGTTTTTTGACAAAGGACCCAAGTTTATGCATTATGATCCGGCCATCACGGTTCTCACCGGTGTGGAGTTCGATCATGCTGACATCTTCAGCGACCTGGATCAAATCAAGAAAGCATTTTCGACCTTTGTTTCCGGCCTGAGAAGAGACACCGTCCTGGTTGCCTATCAGCACGATAATAATGTGGACCACGTGATCCAGTCTGCATCCTGCGACGTTTACCGGTATGGAAATGACGGTGGAGACTGGTCCATAAAGTCAGTCCGCATCGAGCCGCCCTGGACAATTTTCGATGTTACCCGTTCCCACGCGTTTTATGGGCGTTTTCAAACACCTATGCCGGGTGACCACAACCTGTCCAACACCCTGGCTGCCATTGCCGTTGCGGATAGACTCAACATACCTGGACAGACCATTCGAGACGCTCTTAAAAGCTTCAAAGGTGTGAAACGGCGTCAGGAAATTCGGGGAATCAAAAACGGGGTCGTTGTCATCGACGATTTCGCCCACCACCCCACGGCCGTCAAAAAAACCATACAGGCCATCAAGGCATATTACCGTGAGAGTCGTCTCACGGCCGTGTTCGAGCCCCGGACCAACACCAGTATGCGCAACATTTTTCAGAACGAATACACAGAAGCCTTTGACAGCGCGGACCGGGTTTGTATTCGCAAACCCGCACTGCTGAAAAAGATTCCTCCTGAAGAACGGTTTTCATCGGAACGGCTCGTGGATGACCTCAACAAACGCGGTCTGGAAGCGGTCTACTTTGAAAACACGGAAAGGATTATCGACTTTTTGGAAGCAGAATCCGGGCCCGGTGATGTCATCCTGGTGATGTCCAACGGCGGTTTTGACAACATCCATGAGAAACTGCTGGAAAGATTATAAAACTTAGTTGGTATTTTCGACCGCCTTATTTTATAGCATTTGCCAAAGTAACATTCCGGATACTCCAAAGAGGATGAACCATGAATACCCGTATGACATCATCAGAAACAGCCGGCCGAAATATCACGGTCATCGGTGCTTTGGTTAACGCTGTTTTGATAGGTCTCAAACTGTTGGCCGGTATTTTCGGAAAAAGCAATGCCCTGATCGCCGATGGCGTGCATTCGATTTCCGACCTCTTCACCGATGTGGTGGTGCTGGTCGGCATATGGCGGGGCCGTAAGCCGGCCGATGAAGACCATCCCTTTGGCCACGGTCGCATCGAAACCTTGTCCACGGCTGTCGTGGGGCTGTCTCTTGTTGCAACAGCATTATATCTGGGTTTCCAGTCAGCCATGGATATTTATTTGCGTCATGAATCTCATCCCAATGTTCTGGCCATTATAGGGGCAGGCGTCTCCATTGTATTGAAAGAAGCGCTTTATCGATACACCGTACTGACAGGACGTCGCATGAAGAGCCGGCTTGTGGTGGCCAACGCCTGGCATCATCGTTCAGATGCGCTTTCTTCGGTTGCTGTGCTGGCGGGTGTAACCCTGGCACAGATCAAGCCGTCCTGGCATATATTCGATGCTTTTGCCGCACTGCTGGTTTCTTTTTTCATCATCAAGGTCGGTCTGGAAATCCTGGCGGATACCTTCCGGGAGTTGAGCGACGCTGCCCCGAGTCCGGAAACCCTGGACAACATTCGACAATGCGCCCTGAGTGCAGAAGGGGTGATGGGTGTTCATGACCTAAGGGTTCGTACGTCCGGGGGGCTGCACCAGTTAGAAATTCACATTGTCGTTGACGCTTCACTGACCGTGAAAGAAGGACATGGCATTGCTAAAGATGTGGAAGCATGCCTGGTAAATGACATCGACGATGTTGGACGGGCCATTGTGCACGTGGATCCAGCGTAATGAATCAATCTTCTTCAGGCATTCTCTTCTTACTTTCTGTCGCGGTGGGCGTGGCAATGATCGGACTGGGCATCATTTGGCCACTCATACCGGTCTATGCTGTGGAACTCGGTGCAGGGGGTTTTCTACTCGGGCTTATCATTGCCAGTTTTAATGTTTCCAGAACGCTTTTAAGTCCCTTTGCCGGTCGGCTTTCCGACAGGTGGGGAAGAAAGAATTTCATGGTGGCCGGACTCTTTGTCTATGCCGCTATTTCGGTTTTGTATGTTTTGCCAGAACATGCTGAAACGCTTGTAATTGTTCGATTTTTCCATGGCCTGGCATCCGTTCTCGTGGTGCCCATCGCCATGGCTCTTGCGGCTGATATTGCGCCGGCACAAAAACTCGGCATGTATATGGGCACCCTGAACATGTCGGTTATGTTCGGTTTGGGTATCGGACCCGTTCTTGGGGGTGCTATCCGTGATCACTTTGGGATGAATGCCGCCTTTTATGCCATGGGTGCTCTGGCGTTTTTGACCTGTCTGCTGGTTACCATCTTTTTGCCTTCTGACGAACAGCGACAGGGGGCTGGCGGAAAACGAAACACTTCTTCCATCAGAAAGATGTTAAGTCATCGTGTGGTTCTCGGCATATTTTTGATGCGGTTTTTAACCGCTTCCGGGCAGGGGGCTGTCTATGCGTTTCTGCCTATCCTTGCCCTGCAACTCGAGCTGACAAGTTCCCAGGTCGGTGTTATTTTAGGCGCCAACATATTTCTTATCGCATTTCTTCAGCGTGCCTGTGGCAGGCTTGCCGACCGGACCAATCCTAAATATCTTATTATTATAGGCACTTTTGCCTCCGGATTGACGGTATTGGGGATGCCGTTTGTTGAGGGATTTATGATGATTCTTTTGCTGAACATTCTCATGGGAATGGCCAACGGTGTTTCATTGCCCGGTGGGCTTGTAATCACCGGAAAACTCGGGCGCAGCATGGGGATGGCCTCTCTCATGAGTTTAACCGATGCAGCCTGGAGTCTGGGTATGATTGTATCCCCCATCCTCTCGGGGGTCATCCTGGATGTTTTTGGTCTTTCTTATATATTTGTCATCAGCAGTCTGTTGATATCGGCCGGCGGTGTCGTTGTGACGCTGTTTCTCAAGGATTACCAATCCGGGGAAGGGGAGTAATGTTAAAAGGTATAGCCGATGGAAAAATGGAGCCTTCCGGAGCTTTCATACGATTCAGGGTTGAGTTTGTGTCCATAGACCAAACCGACTGCGCCGATCGGCGTGACATACCGTAAACCAATTCCCGTTGAATAGCGCACTTTGTTAGACCTTTCGTCCCCGGATGTGTCTTCGAGATACCCCATGTCCAAAAAAAGGGAGAGCTCGAAATTCGAACCAAGATCGATTCTTGCCTCTGCATTTCCCGAGG
>JASJGV010000559.1:0-2816 GCA_033791325.1 Desulfobacterales bacterium
GGCCGCCAACTTTGCCACGGATGAACTCGGTGCCAAAAAAGCCGCCGTTATCTACGATATTGCTGCCGACTATCCCAAAGGCCTGGCCGAAAACTTCAAAGAAGCCTTCGAAAAACTGCATGGCAACGGATCGGTGGTGGCATTTGAATCTTTTACCACCGGTGACAAGGACTTTTCTGCCCAGATGACGAATATTGTCATGTCTAAAGCCGATGTGCTTTTTGTCCCCCAATATTATTCTGAAGTTCCCCTCATTATCCGTTCCGCCAAAGAGATGGGCTGGACAAAACAAATCCTGGGTGCGGATGCCTGGGGTGGCGGAGACCTGATGGGACTCTGTGGCGATGACTGCAAAGGACTATTCTTCTCAACGCATTATGCAGCTGCAGGTGCCAAAGGCGCCACCAAGGCGTTTATCGATGCGTATGTGGCAGCCTATGGAAAGACCCCTGATGATGTTGCCGCGCTGACCTGGGACACCATCGGGTTGATGGTTCAGGCCATTAAAGATACCGGCGGTCTGTCCGGAAATATCAAAGCCGATCGTACGAAAGTCAAGGATGCACTGGCAGCCGTTAAAGATTTCCCGGGAATCACCGGAGCGATGACATTCACCCCTGATGGTGATCCTAAAAAATGCGCCGTGATTGTTCAGATTAATGAAGACGGTCAATTCGCTTTTCACAAATCCGTATGCCCAAAATAAAATCGTTTTACGATTATATTTTTTATCAATGATAGTTTGTTAAATCCTTCGCCCACTTTGCCTGAGCACGGTGGGCGAATATATTATTGTCTGCACAGGTGGGACGGTTGAAACCCATTGATTATGTGCAAAAATCTATCTGGGAGAGCACCGCATGACCTTTAATTTTCTCATGCAGAACCTCATTAATGCCCTGCAGTGGGGGAGTTTTTATGCCCTCATCGCCTTAGGCTATTCCATGGTTTACAGTATTCTCATGCTGTTCAACTTTGCTCATGGTGACATCTTTATGGTGGGTGCCTATATTGGATTGGGTGTCGCAACCGGCCTGCTCGCATTGGCGGGCACCGGTGCCGCTGCCGTATTGCCGGGGTGGTTTATCCTGGTTTTGACGATTCTGATATCCATGCTGCTAACCGGTTTTGTGGGTATAATTGTCGAAAGGGTAGGGTATCGTCCTCTACGGGATGCGCCACGCGCTTCTGCCGCCATTACCGGTCTCATGATCGGGATCATCCTGGAAACATCCAACATCCTTTTCCTGGGAGGGTCCCGGCTTAAATTTCCACAGCTCATTGAATCAACCACCTACAATATCGGTGGTGTTTTCGTGACCAATAAAAAAATCATGATCGTACTGGTTTCCCTGGGGTTGATGCTTGCCCTGCACCAGTTTGTTACACGTACCAAGTATGGTATGGCCAGGCGTGCCATGGCATATGATTATCTCGTGATTCCCCTGATGGGCGTGTCCATAAATCGCATTGCGGCCATGACATTTGCCATCGGGTCTGCACTGGCCGCAGCAGCGGGAATCCTTTTTGGCTTGGCATACCCGGTTCTCGATCCCTACATGGGCGTCAGCTTCGGCTGGAAAGCCTTTGTAGCCGCAATCCTTGGGGGACGAGGCTCTATTATGGGGGCCTGCATTGCCGGATTCATGCTCGGATTTATCGAGATCATGACAGTGCCGGCGATCCAGGTAATCAACCGGCTGTTTGATTTTAATATCGGCTCAAATATGCGCGATCTGATCGCTTACTCCATCGTATTGTTGATTCTCATATTCAGACCCCATGGATTGTTCGGAGAGGCATACAGTGCAAAGCTGCGGTTGTAACTGTGTTTGTTGATTTTCTTGAGTTACTTGAGTTCATTGGGTTGATAAAACCGGAGCATGTTGAAAGCTGTATATTGTTTGTCGAGAACAACTCAATAAACACAACGAACCCAATGGACCCTGTCTCCCAAACAATAGAGGAAAGGAATATTTTTATTGATTTCACCTTGGCGGGATTAGGAAAACAAGGATATTATTTATGGCCGTTACAACACAATCGGAACAACAAACGGGTCTAAGGGGCGTTATTCAGCGCTTTTTCAGTGGGGCTCCTATGCTGGCAATCCTTCTGGGGTTTCTGGCCTGCTCTCTTTGGGAAATGATGATCGGTGAGATGTTGGCATCTGTCTTGCTGCTTCCCAAGATGCCCATTCTTTTCGGTCTCGTGACCATGTTCAAGGTAATCGCCGGGATGATCAACCTGGTCCTCAAGGATACACCCTTTGAAGTCAATACGCTGCTGTACATTCCCATGGCCTTGCTTTATTTTACAGTGGTATATGTCCTGCCATTTGCTATGGTTGTACGGCTGACGACTCGACCGGCCAATGCCATTGCCCGATCTTTGCAGCAACTGCCACTGATCGTCACTGCCCTGGTTCATCTGGGATTTCTTTATGCCACGTTTCATTTCTGGGCTGAAATGAGTGACTATCGTCTGATTTCCCTGAAGATAACCCTCATAGCAGTGCTGCTGACACTCAGTTTGAACATCATCAATGGGTATATGGGCGAATTTTCCTGTTCCCACCCAGGTTTTATGGCAATCGGGGCGTATATGTCCTCGTTTTTCACGGTGGGACTGTTTGTCAACGATAAGGTTCTGGGGGATGCCTTGCTTGGCATTCCCCTGGCGTATCTGACGTTTCCCTTTGCGCTGATTTTCGGCGGGGTGTGTGCTTCTCTGGGTGCATTGATCGTTGCCATCCCGTCATTCAGAACCCGGGGGGACTACCTGGCGATTATCAGTCTGGCGTTTTTTTTAAACGT
>JASJGV010000560.1:0-10318 GCA_033791325.1 Desulfobacterales bacterium
GGGCAACAGAATAGATAAATTGAAGGTGCGAAACAAGGATACCGTCGCTCAAATTGCAAAATATGAAAAAATCAATCAAGAAATTGCTCAAATCAAAAAGACTCTCAGTAATTTAGAACAAAAAATCAAAGTGATAGAAACCCTTGAAGGCGATCGCAAAGATGCGGTAAATCTCATGGAATCCATGACCGAACTGATTGTCAAAGAACGGATGTGGTTTACCAGTCTAAATGTTCAGGGGGATATTATTACGATCCATGGGGTTGCTCTGGACGAGAGGACCATTGCCGATTTCATGAGAAACCTGGAGGGGACCGGTACCGGGCCGTACTCCAACGTTACATTGAAGTCGATTCAACAGCAGCAAATCAAAGACAAGGGTCTGAATTTAAAAAGCTTTAACGTCACCATGAGCAAGGCGCCTCCGAAAGAGGCCACGAAACCAGATAACGCAGGAAAAACGAAAAAATCATGAAAAAATCAAACCTTTCCTTGCAAATATTTGCACCTGCTATCGAATGGGTAGAAGCCAGAACCAAGCTGCAGCGAATACTGATCTATGCTTCGGCCATTGTTCTACTTGTGGGGAGTTTTACATATTTTGCTTATCTGCCGAAACATAAGCAAATCGGAAAGCTGGAATCAGAGTACAAAAAACTTTCAGAGAAGCTTGATAAGGCAAGAGAGACAGCCAAGAAGCTCAATTACTACCGCACCAAAATGAAGGCGGCAGAGGCCCAGTTCAATATTGTCATGAAAGCACTGCCGGAGAAAGAAGAGATCCCGACCCTGCTGAACGGTATCTCACAGGCCGCCAGAGATGCAGGCCTTGATATCACCAAGTTTCAACCCAATCAGGAAAAGCCGAAAGAGTTTTATGCAGAAGTCCCCATTACAATCAGTGTTTCGGGGAACTATCATAACGTAGCAATGTTTTTTGACAAGATATCAAATTTACCCAGGATCGTGACAATCGAAGCTGTTAAAATATTACCGGAAAAAGAGGGGCTCAAACTTTCGGCATCCTGTACGGCGGTTACCTATAAGTTTATTGAACCCGTCGAAAAGAAACCATCGGTGAAGAAAAAGAAGAAAAAGAAAAAATAATCGCAGGGAATGATAACTAATATTATGTCTAAGCATACCTTTTTCATACGTATCACCATCTGTTTGCTGGGTCTTCTGGTGCTGCTCGCCGGGTGCCAGGATAAAGCCGATGAGGTCGAAAAGACGTCAAAGGTTGTCAGTCAGAAAATATCAACTGAGGTGCAGAAAATCACATCGCAGACGCCTAAAGTAAAAGAGGCGTCCCCGGTACCGGCACCTTCCAGTGTGCTTTTGGCGGAAACCCGGAAGGATTCGGCGGAGACGACAATGATAACCAAGCCTACTGCCGGAACGTCTGACACCCAAACATTGATTCCTGACCTGGCACTTGGATATGATCCCCAGGGAAGAATTGACCCGTTTATTCCCCTGGTCAAAGAAGAGCCGGTCAAGATTGAAAAAAGCGCATTGGTTGATGCAAAGGCTGACGTTCGTGAAAAACGCGCCAAGACCCCTTTGGAAAAGATCGAACTCGATCAACTGAAATTGAGGGCGATTATCATTGCCCCAAGTGGCAACAAGGCACTTGTGGAAGAATCTAGCGGAAAGGGCTATATCATTAGAAAGGGCACTTATATCGGAAGGCACGATGGCAAGATCGTAAAAATATTGAAAGATAAGGTTGTTGTTGAAGAATGGACAGCGGATTACGAAGGTAAAATGACAGCAAAAGAAAAAGAAATCAAACTTCCGAAACCTCCCGGAGAAGAATAACATGGCAGACTCAAGGAAAAATTTATTTACCCAAACAGCAGTAATCTTGGCTCTGATTGCATGGATGATGGTACTAGGGGCTTGTTCAGCGAAACAACCGTCGGTTTCACCGGATGTTGTCAAACCCCTTGAACTCAAGGCAATCCAATCCATCTCTACCGTTCAGGAAGCCGATCAATTTAAAGTAGAGGTTGGAAGCAATCGACTTTTGACCTATACCTCAGTCAAAAAACCATCTCCTTTGAGTGTTGTGCTCTATTTCCCCGAAACAGTGATAGACGGTGCTGCAACCGATATCGTTATCGATAGTGACGTGGTAAGTTTTGTAACGGCATCGGCTATTTCGACTGAGGGACAGGCCTCCAGAATTGAGATCGGGCTTAAGCAGGATGCCCCCTATGAGGTGATCCGTGGTGAAAGCGGGCTGAGTGTTGTGTTCAATTCGATTGCCGGTGGAAAAACGCTTGAAACCGCGCAAATAGACACAGGAATCGAGACAACTGCAACTGCACCGGCAGAGAGTCAGCCGGTAATTGTCCTTGCCAGCGAGACCACCACCGCAGATGTTCAGGACACAACGGCGAGTGCGGCGGACAGCTCTTCAACAGCAAAAGAATCCGCAGACCCGGCCTGGATCAACAGAATCGATTTTGCCAGTGAAGAAGCCGGGAAATCGACGGTTATCATCGGGACGACACACCCGGTAACCTACAGTGTCAAGAAGAAAAATGACACATGGATTCAACTGCGCTTAAACAACACCAACCTTCCTGATTACCGCAAGCATCCCTTGGTAACCACACGGTTTGAAAGCGCAGTCAACCGGATTCTGCCGGTTCAAAAACCTGAAATGAAAACAGAAACGCTTTTTTCTATCGAACTGCGTGAATCCGTGCCTTTCTTTGTGGAGCAGAACGAAAATTTTATCATGATTCACTTTCAGGCGTCATCTATTCCGCCGCAGCCCCTGGCGGAAGCGGATCTGCCTCCATGGAAAACCATTATGGCCGAGTTGGCCATCGTGGACGAAGAGCAAGCGGCAAGCGCCGAAGCCCAGGGAATGACGCAGACCGCTGGAATGGCGCCGGTCGTCGATGCTGCTGTAGAAGTGAAAAACGTTTCCGTGGCCACCTCGAGACCCCAAAAGACAAGAGAATATACTGGCGAAAAGATCGCTCTGGACTTTTTTGAAACAGATATCAAGAATGTGTTTCGCATCTTGAGAGAAATCAGCGGTAAAAACTTTGCCATCGACAAAGATGTCTCCGGTCAGGTCACCCTGACTCTCGATAAACCGGTTCCCTGGGATCAGGTCCTGGATCTTGTTTTGCGGATGAACCAGCTGGGAAAAGTATATGATGATGACATCATTCGCATCGCTACATTGAGTACGCTTAAAGACGAAGAATCTCTCAGGGCGGCTAAAATCATGGCAGCCCAGAAATCTTTACAACAGGAAAAGGCGCTCGAACCGGTGGTCACAGAGTATATCGCCGTCAATTACAGTAATGCCATGACCGAGATTTTGCCCCATGTTAAAAATATACTGACACCGGAGAGAGGAACGGTCACTGTCGATGCCCGCAACAACCAGATCATCATTACCGATACTGCCGAGAAGATCTGGCAGGCAAAGGAAATTGTCAATCGGATTGACAAAGTGACGCCCCAGGTTGTCATCGAGGCACGCATCGCAGAAGTGAACACTGACGTTGCAAGTGAGTTCGGTTTTGACTGGGATGTGGCGATAGGACCCTCGAATAATGATTTTCTCGACGGCACATTGACTGGCGGCATGGCGATGAATTTTCCCGCGCCAACCGCTTCGTCCGGTGTTGGTTTCAATTTTGCTAAACTCAGCGGTACGCCCTTTATCTTGAACGCGCGTCTCAATGCGCTGGAAACCAATGGTGAAGGCAAGATTATTTCATCGCCCAAGATCGTGACTCTGGACAACAAGAAAGCCAGAATAAAGCAAGGTATTGAATATCCATACCTTGAAAGGGATGACACAGGCGGCTCTTCCGTTTCATTTAAGGACATCGACCTGCTCCTGGAAGTTGTACCGCATGTCACTCCGGACAATCGTGTCTCCATGGAAATCATGATAACCAAAAACGACATCTCCAGCATCACCAACGGAGTACCGGCCATTTCAACCAACGAAGCAGAGACGGAACTGCTGGTAAACGACGGCGACACCATCGTTATCGGCGGTATCATGAAAACCCGTAAAATCGCTGCCACCCGCGGATTCCCCTGGCTATCCAAAATTCCGGTGATAGGCTGGTTCTTTGGAACGAAAACCGATTCGAGTGAGAGCTCCGAGTTGCTGATATTCATTACACCCAAGATTGTAAAACTGGAACAGCGTCAGATGTTGTAAGCAACACCGACATTCTCCCCCTCCCTAACAAAAGCCCGCTATCGCAATGGATGCGATGAGCGGGCTTTGTTATAAATAAATTTGGTTTTCGAATTTATTTTTGACTTTCGATTTTTAATATCTCTATTTGTGCCGTTTCCGCAATCGGTGTGTTGGGTGAAAGGGATATGACCTTCTGATAAGCAATCAAAGCCGTCTGGGTATCACCTGACATATGACAGGCGTTACCCAGTTCCAGATGGAGTTCGGCTGACTCGGGTGCGTTTTTGACCGCTTTTTCCAATGTTACCACAGCCTGGGAGAGCTTGTTCATGGCGACATAGGTTCTGCTCAAGCCCCGTAAAGCAAGAACAAAATTAGGCTCCAGATCAAGTGCTTCCAGAAAGTACCTTTCCGAATTGATATAATCACGCTTGTTGTAGTAGGCAATGCCCAGGTTTGTGAGGGGATAGTGAGGTGTTCCGTACAGGAGGTCACTAGCGAGGGTTTTGAATTGTTTAATGGCGGCATCCCAGTCCTGCTTTGCCATGTATACCGTGCCCAGGTTGTTTTTTGCCGGCGCATATTCGGGACGGATGCTGATGGCCTTTTTGAAGTGAAGTTCAGCCTTGTCTATTCGCTGTTTTGCCATGTAAGCCAGACCCAAATCATTGTGCAGCAAGTGATCTTTCGAATAGATTTTTTCGGCCTTTAACAACTCTTTGAGAGAATCCGTATAATTCCCTTGCTGCATATAGGCCTCTCCGAGTTCACGCGTCATACGGGCCTGCTTTTTTCGTTTTTCCTGGCTGCCGGCACAGGCGAACATGCTGACCAGACACAGGACCGTAAGCACATATACCAGGATATTTTTTCGTGTCATATTATAGCCCCCAAGGCTGTCTTTTCTTGCAGCAGCAAATTTCGGTTATGAACATGTTGGAACGCAGGCCCGATTTACTCGAGCATACCGGTTAAAACCACCTTGACATCATCTTCATTGAAAAACTGAAGCACACGATTATGCAATGGAATTGCAGAGATCAATACCCGTGAACCATTTGTCTTGGTTGTCAAAAACCCCTTTATTTTTATTTTCGTATTGAAGGCAGCCGGTCTTTTTGCAGCATAGAACACGGGGTTCTCGACATATGGGTCACCAATGGCATCGAGGATATGCATGATCAGGGTGTTCATACTGCCGTCTTGTTTTATCTGGACGACCTTGAGACCTGTTTTCTGTATTTCCGTGATGGCATCGCCATAAAGATCACCAAAGTCGATCAAAAACTCTCTGCCGCTGCCGGTGGAAACGAGGTTCGATACCGCCTGAACCTGAATTCCGGCATACGGGAAAGTAACCGTAATATCCCTGGAATACTTATTTCCCATGGCTTCGATCAAGCCTCTGGCAAAGGCTTTCTTGTTTATTGGCGTCAGCGTGACCACATCAGGCAGGACAAAAGGCGTCGACGAGGCGGTACTGTTCTCAGGCTCGTGTATCCCGGCTTCGCTTTCAAGGATGTCTTTTATGACGACATGGTGCTGGTCCAGGTATCGCACAATGGCATCAGAGGTTTTTTGAGCCGTATCCTTTATTGATGAAATGCATGTATGACGGGTGGTACCCTCTTCGTCGGGCGGGCTGGGTTTGATCCATTTCGCTGTTACGACAACATCCATGCCATTGTCTGAAAAGGATATCTCGTTCTGAGTGATCTCTTTTGTGGTGTCCTTAAAGACGGCACTTAAAATGGTGTCAACCGGCGTGTCTTTGTCGATTTCGATGATATTGACTTTCTTCCATAAGGACCGGAGCAGGTTTGGGTCAGTCTTTGATGCATCTGATTTATTTACGAAAATGATTCGAGAGCCGTCCTTCAACTCGATAACAGGAAATCGGGACAAGTCCAACGCAAAGTCTTCTTTCCCTTTACGGGGGAAAAAATAAGTGCCCTTGTTCAACAGTTTACCGTTCAGCACCGCAGCGGTTTCGGATACGGGATCACTGGGGGTGGGTACGATACTGCTCGTCGTTGCCGGTGTTAAGGTCGGTGTGCTCGGAGATGTTCCGCTTAGCTCATTTTTAATGCGCCCGACTTTATCAAACAAGGACTGGTACCAGGCCTGATTTTTTAGGGCGGCATCGGGTAGTTTTAACTGCTGACCCGTATAGATGAAATTGATATCGCTCACTTGAGGGTTGATGGTTTTGAATAGCTGAATTCCCTCTTGGTAGGCTTTGGTGCCATAGGTTCCAAATCTTTCTGCTATCAGTTTGGAAATCGTATTCCCTTTCCGAACCTCATATGGGTTGGCATAGGAACCGAGAAGATCAGACAGCTTGGATATGGTGACAAATGGAATGGAAACGACCCCCGAGGATTGATTCGGAAAGGTTCCGGGTTCAATTTTTTTTAACGGAATGATGATATTCTGGTTGGGTCTTATTCTGTCAATATTATGGATATGCGGGTTGAGTCGTTTGAAAATATTAATGAATTCACGAAAGTCCTTGGCAGACAGTTCCCCTTTTTGCCGAAATATTTTGTATACCCAGTCATTATTCTGGACCACGTAAGGATCACAAAGAATATCCCAGCCCTGGTCGTACTTGACCAGATAACTTTTGTACAACACGGCGCTGTTGGAGGGTGTGACGCTTAGGCAAAGTACCCACAGCAACAGGATGCCGAGCAGGGTGGCAACAGGTTTAAAAAAAGAATCCTTAGCTTGTTTCATGGATTTTCCTAAGCTCTAAGGTCGATGCAATTTCATCCGAAATTCGTTTGACAAATTGTTTCAGCGCTTTTTGATTCAATGGCTGACCTGGGCCGGGAACTTCTTTAAGATCCTGGGGGTGTACGTAAACCGGAGTATTCACCAGTTCAGGGTCCGGCTTTATCTCAAACTCTGCGGGAAAACTATCATTGAAATACATTTCCTGAAAACCGGAAAACTTCAATGCATGGGCTGTCGAATCAACGATCGCCACTTCATCCGGGCTGACGAGTTTCTTGGTGATCGCTTTGGCAAGACCGGCAAGGGATTCACCGCCATGGGTGCATGCGATGTGACCATTTTTGTTTGCCAGCAGTTCCCAGTCCATGATCGATTGTTCATCAACTTCGACAAAAAATACGTTCTGCCGACCACACAGGGCATTGTATTGATCCACCAGGTGGATGACACGCGGCATGGAGACCGGATTGCCTATCATGGCTGCCTGGGCAACGCTCGGGGTGACGTGGACAGGCTTGAATTTACGTTTGTGCACGTCCGCCTCCGAGTAGTATCGGAAAACCGGGTTGGCGTGCTCGGACTGAACGCCTACAATTTTAGGGAGGTTGGTGATGACACCTGTCTGGTAAAATTTGATGAATCCGTTTAAGATCGCCGTAATGTTGCCGGCATTGCCGATGGGTAGGACAACGACCTTTTGTCGCATGTCATAATCAAAATCCTGTGAAATTTCATATGAATAAGATTCCTGACCCAAGATTCTCCAGGCATTTTTCGAGTTTAACAGGGCAACATGATACTGCTCTGACAATGCCTCGACTACTTTCATGCAATCATCAAATACACCGGGAATTTCAAAAACAGCCGCACCGCTACCCAGGGGTTGCGATAACTGCTGAGGTGTCACTTTTTTGTGTGGTAAAAGGACCGCAGACTTTATATGCGGCTGGAGGTAGGCGGCATAAAGCGCGGCAGCCGCAGACGTGTCACCGGTTGACGCACAAATAGCCAGGACATCGGAAACAATTCCCTGTTGAACCAGAAAATGGATATAGCTCAAAGCGCTTGCCATACCGCGATCCTTAAAAGAGGCGCTGGGGTTTTGTCCATCGTTTTTGAAATAGAATTTGATCCCCACACTTTGTGATAAGTGGGAATTGGCTTCTACTAGGGGGGTATGCCCTTCGCCGAGATAGACAACGGAATCAAGGGGAATGGCAGGCCCCAGAAATTCGTGGTAGCGGTAGATGCCTTTCAGTGCAGGGATATTCAGCATCCGACGATAATCGAAGATTTTATGCCACATCTTGCCGGGGATGGATTTCAATCGATCGAAAGTTTTGTCAAAAAGCAGGAGAACGTGACCGCATTGGGGACAGGTATAGAGTAGTTTTTCAATCGGGTGTTCATGGCCACACCCCAGACATCGATAGTGGAGATCACCTGCCAATTTTGGAATCAGAAACGGTTGAATATCGTTGGGGAAGTCATTGACTTTCATGGTTCGATTGTTTTCATGTTGCCCATATATGATTGAAGCGCTTTGGGAATGAGGATGGTGCCATCAGCCCGTTGGCAGTTTTCCAGTATGGCTGCGACGGTTCGACCAACAGCCAAGCCCGAGCCATTGAGAGTGTGAACCAGTTCAGTACCTTTTTTTCCTTTTCTACGAAATCGAATATCGGCGCGTCTGGACTGAAAATCCTCAAAGTTGCTGCAGGATGAAATTTCTCGATATACATTCTGAGAGGGCAGCCAGACTTCGATATCATATGTTTTTGCAGATGAAAAACCGAGATCACCGGTACAAAGCGTGATAATTTGATACGGTAGATCAAGGGCACGCAAGATTTTTTCTGCATTTTGCAATAGTTTTTCGTGCTCGGTATAGGAATTTTCAGGTCTTGTAAATTTAACCAGTTCGACTTTGTTAAACTGGTGCTGGCGAATAAGCCCCCGGGTATCCTTGCCGTAAGAGCCTGCTTCTGAACGGAAACAGGGTGTATATGCCGCATACAGGATCGGTAGATCCGACTCGTCTAGAATCTCTCCCTGGTGGATATTGGTAACCGGGACCTCGGCGGTAGGTATAAGGAAATATGGCCAACCTTCAATTTTAAACAGATCTTCCTTGAATTTGGGTAACTGACCGGTATTTGTCATGCTGTTTGTGTTGACGATGAAGGGAGGCAGAACTTCCTTGTATCCGTGTTCATTCGTGTGGATGTCGAGCATAAAATTGATCAGCGCCCGTTCAAGCCTTGCTCCGGCGCCATAGCAGAGGGGAAAACGGGCTCCGGTTATTTTGGTTGCCCGGTCCAGATCGAGGATACCCAGCTGTTCACCAAGTGTCCAGTGAGGCTTGGGTTCGAATTGAAAATCAGGGCGATCGCCAACCGTTTTGATGATCGGGTTGTCGGTACTGTCGTTTCCCACCGGTACGGACGCATGCGGAAGATTGGGTATCTGCATCAAAATTTCCCGCGTTTGTTCTTCATTTTCAGATAAGGGTATTTCCAACGCTTTTATTTTTTGAGCAACTTCCCGCATGTCAGCTACAAGCGCATCTGCATTTTCGCCCTTTTTTATCATTTCGGCAATCTGGTCTGACACAAGGTTGCGACGATGTCTTAAGCCTTCAATTTCAAACAGAATCTCTCTTCGTTTGTCATCGGCGGCCTTGAACTGTGACAAGTCTACTGTGCTGCCACGGTTTAGAAGCATTTTTTCGATATCATCCAGGTGATCTCTTACAAATTTGATTTCCAGCATAGCAATCTCATATTGGTTCGTGTTGAGCTGTATCGCGCTATTTTATTTTGACGGCTATCGTGAGTTGAAAAGAATAAGGAAGATAATTTCTTGGTTTTTTCAGACTTTCAAATGTTCCGTCCGTCTAACATGCTCGTTCAATTTAGTCAATGATTATTGAAAGTTGACTTTTCTCCAATTATTTATTATATTACTTTGTTGATACAAATACAGTATATACGTTTAATTTCGATTTCCGGAGAATACTATGGAAGAAGTTCAAGAATCAAAAAGTGATATCCGCAATCGTGTTGTAACGGCCATTCAGGCTTTTTCGGCAGAGGAATTGGCAGCAAAGACCGCCCAGGTTGAAAACCGGCTCTTTGAATTTGCAAATTTTATGGAAGCAAATATATCCCTGCTTTACATGCCGCAAAATTTTGTGGTTGATACGAAAAAAATCATTCAGCGTTGCTTTGATTATCGTAAAATTGTTGCCCTTCCGGCGTTTAATACGGAAAAACATGGGATGCAACCCTTTAAGGTTGATGCGTTTGAGTCAGACATGACGCTTGGGCCGCGCAATATCCTGGAGCCGAGCCCGGAACGGTGTAAAATCATACCGATAGAGCGAATTGA
>JASJGV010000561.1:0-9732 GCA_033791325.1 Desulfobacterales bacterium
AGCATGTTTCAAGATGGAATGACTTAGCCGCTGAACACAGTGTGCCGAATTCATTGCTCAAATTGATAGGTAGTAATTTACGGTTAACGATTTAACCGGAATCGCTCAACCAGACGTTAAGAGGCTGACAATACGTACGCAAAAACCCCGATTGGAATAAAAATCCGAATCGGGGTTTTTAATTCATATTTCATGCGGCAAAGCCGCTCTCCTTTAAAATCGCCATGCGATTTTAAAGGGCTTCGATAGCTTCCGTTAGCTCGGGTAGAAAATCGAGGATGTCGGTCTCGATACCCACGTCCGCTATCTGGAAAATTGGTGCCTTGGCATTCTTGTTGATGGCCACGACAAAGGGGTTCCCTTTGAGGCCACCCAGGTGCTGAAACGAACCACTGATGCCACAGGCCAGGTAGACTTTCGGTTTGACGGTTTGTCCGGACGTCCCCACCTGACGAGATTTTTCAAGCCATTTGGCATCCACAATCGGCCGCGAACAGGAAACCACGGCACCCATGGCTTTTGCCAGGTCTTCCGCAATTTCTATATTGTCTTCGTCCTCGATCCCGCGTCCGATGGAAACCAGCACATCCTCCTTGGTGATGTCCACATCCCCCACTTCGGCTGCCACAGTCTCAAGATACGTACGCTTGGTTGAAAGATTCCCGGCATCGGCTGATTTGTCGACAACCTGGCCAGAGGCAGCCTTGCTCTCATCCGGTTGGAAAGCCCCGGGACGAATATTGATGACGGCCCCGTTGGCAATATCGGAAGAAACATGCGTGCTCACTGCCCCGCCATGTTCCTGTCGAATGCATTTCAGCATCGAGCCCTCAACCCCTTCAAAACCGACCACATCCGGGACAAATACGGCATCCATTTTTATGGAGAGACCCGGTGCCAGATCCATTCCAAACGTGTCGTGCGGTACCAGGAGAATACATCCCTGGGGCAATATGCTCGACAGCACGTTGCGGATAACCTCTGCGTTGGGATAAGCAAATGCCTCGCCATCAACCTTCCATACTTCGGAATAGGACGCAGCTATCTCATCACAAAGTGCGTCGATCCCTGAGCCCACAACCACGGCTGTCGGTGATGCATCGGGTGCTATCTGTTTGGCGGCAGCCACCAGCTCGAGGGCTGAATCATCAGGGACCCCATTCTTGAACGTAATATAGGTAAACAAATTTGCCATTATTTGATCCCTCCTTTGGCTTTGAGTAATTCGATCAGTTTTTCGACGATCTCTTCAGTACTCCCTTCCAGCATTTCGGCACCTTCGCCAAGTTCGGGAACAAAATAATCCATGCGTTTGACCTTAGCACCGGCTTCTCCCACCGAATCAGCGGCAAGCCCCAGATCGCCTGTGCCGTAGACAGGTATTTCAACAGACGCCACTTTGCGAATACCCCGGATACCGACGTAGCGCGGCTCATTGATGCCGGTCTGAATGGAAAGGACGCAGGGCAGCTCTATTTCGCTCATCTCCTGGTTGCCACCTTCGATTTCCCTGCCGACCTTCAATTTTTTGTCATCCAGCACCTCGATGGCATTTACCAATGAAGCATAGGGCATGTCGAGCATGGTCGCCAGCATACCACCGACCTGGGCAGCGCCGTCATCTGCCTGGGCTCCTGTCAGGATGAGATCGTAATTGCCTTTCTCCACAACGGCCTTCAACAACGTCGCCGTACCTTTTCCATCAGACCCTTCAAAGGCATCATCCGTTAAAAGCAGGCCATTGTCAGCTCCCATAGCCATTTCCCGTCTCACCACTTCTTCGGACTCCTCGTCACCCACCGATACAATGGTTACGCTTCCACCCACATCGTCTCGTATCTGGATGGCCTCTTCCACGGCATAGTTGTCCCACTCGTTCACCGAGTAGACCAGGTCGTCTGTTTCGATGCCGGTGCCATCTTTGTTGACCTCGATTTCATTTTCCGCTGTATCCGGAACTCTTTTGACACATACCAAGATCTCCATAACCATCCTCCCATTTAGTATTTGTACCACGATAAAATCGTTGCACGATTTTATAAAATGCGACGTCGTCGCTAATTATTGATATATTTGCTTCAATTTTCAGATACAGTCGGTGCCGCCGCTTGCACCATGTGCTGAGCTACCAGTTCGGCCAGGTCGATGGCTTCCATTTTGCCTTCCATTCCGGCCACCTTGATAGCATCTTCTATATTTACGAGACAGAAAGGACAAGCCGTAACGATGACCTCAGCACCTGCCTCGGCTGCCATTTCAACCCGTAAAACACCCATGCGTTGCTCCTCTTCGGGTTCATAGAAAAGCATCAGGCCACCGCCGCCACAACAGAACGAGCGGTCCCGGCATTTTTCCATATCCACCCGTTTGATACCCGGTATGGCATCGATAACCTGTCTGGGTTCCTCATACAGCCCGTTATGTCGGCCCAGATAACAGGGGTCATGGTAGGTGTAAACTTTGCCGTTGCTGCCGTTTGCCGCAAGTTTCAGATTTCCGGAGGTCAGTTGTCGCAGGATATACTGACTGATATGCTCCACCGGTGGAATATCATCATAATCATTCTTGAGGGCATTGAAGGCATGCGGATCCGCCGTAACAATTCTCTCCACACCCGAAGCCAGAATGGCTTCCGTATTTTTATCCCGTAAATCTTGAAACAGCATCTCTTCACCAAAGCGTCGGACTTCGTGACCACTGTCTTTTTCAGCCTTGCCGAGAATACCAAAATCTTCATCGGCCGCTTTAAGTATGATAGCACTGGCCCTGCCGATATCCTGCATTCGGTCATCATAGGAAGTAATGCTGTCAGCAAAATAAAGAGTCTTGGCTGTTTCTTTCTTTCCTATGACCTTGACCTGCACATCTTCCGGTAACTCTTTTGTCCAGTCGGCTCTCTTTTTCTCCATCTTGCCCCAGGGGTTACCTCTTTTTTCAAGGGCACTCAATGGCTTCTGCAGCGACTGGGGCACGGTACCTTCATCCACCATACCCCGGCGAAGGTCAATGATCTTGTCGATATACTCGATCCCCAGTGGACACTCCTGCTCACAGGCACCGCAGGTTGTACAGGACCAGATTTCGTCTTCCTGGTACACACTGCCCATGAGGGGTTCTTTATCCGGAGCAAATGCACCGACGGGGTATATGGGATAGTTTTTGAAGATAGCGTCCCTCCCCTTGATGGAGATGAACCGTGGAGACAGGGGCCGTTTGACGGCATTGGCCGGGCACTGGTCGGAACATCTGCCACAATCGGCACATGAATAGAAGTCCAGCATATGCTTCCAGGTGAAGTCGGCCAGGTTTTTAACGCCAAAAGATTCCAGATCATCCAGCTGCTCGTCACTAACGCCATGCTGTACCGGTTTAATATTGCCCCGGTCGATACGCATGAAAAACACATTGAATATCGAGGTGATCACATGAAAATGTTTTCCCATGGGCAGAAAACAGAGGAAAAAGAAAAAGGTGATGTCGTGAATATAATACATCACCAGATGCACCTTCTGTAGTACCCCGATCGAAGCGCTTCCCAAAAAAGCTTTGAAAATCCAGGCAAGACTCAACGGTGCGATGAACTCGGCATGTAGTCCTTTCTGGGTTTGGGCCACGGCAGCACTGGCTTCGAACAAACTCTCAGAAATCATGAGCGTCGATATAAGACACAGCACGAAAACGGCTTCAGACGTATGGTCTTTCCCATAACGCTCCGGCACGGCATATCTAGCCGGCTTTATGATACCTCGACGGATCATGGCGATAACACAGGACAGCAGAACCAGGCTGGCGGCATAATCCTTGAACAGGTTATAAACCAACCCAAGTGGCCCCCTCAGTCCGGGAAAAACGAAATTTTCTGAAATACCGATGATCACCAGAGAAGTGGAACGGATACTCAACACCAGAAACCCGGCAAAAAGGGTGATATGTAACACACCGGCCAGCATGTAACGTGGGTGACGGTATTGAAACAGCCAGATCTTCAGCAGTTTCTGGAATCGTTCACCAAACCGGTTCCAGCGGTTATCCGGCGCTGCTTTCAACAGCGGTATCCCCCGCATGGTTATTATATATGAGAAAACAACCAGACCCGCGATGGGGATCAGAAATGAAAAAACGATGGTCGGTATGCCAAGAAAATAAGCACTGGCCGGCGGAATCAACACTGTTTCCATTGAATCGTATCCTTTTCTATTGCCGTCTAATGTCGACACACGATTTTATTGAGCGATGCTTCACCCTAAATATCTTCCGTAACCGCAAAAGTCGATACCATAAATCAGTCGCCCGGGCAACCCCATTGAAGAACGGATTATTTCCCGCCAAAAGCATCTTCCGAAATCTGAGTAACAGCATCGTTACCGTTCAAAATTGCGTTCATTTTACCCACGCTGGTGGGTAAAATCGAAAGGATGAAAAATTCAGCGCTCCTGGTTTGGCCCTCATAAAAAGCCTGATCTTTTTTCTTGGCACCCTCTTCCAGACGTTTGGCTGCAATAGATGCCCGCCAGAGCAGCATCCAGGCCATGCTGACATCGCCCATGACTTCCATAAAAGGATAGGCAAATGCAAATGCATCCATGGCCTTTTCAGACATGGCTGTCTTACCCATATGCATGGCAACTTCGCCCAGCTTGTTGACAGTCTCGGTGAGACCTTCCGCAAGAGCCGCCAGGGACGGTATAGCCTTGGCCGTGGCAATCACCGACTGGACTTCTCCCAGGAGATCCATAATCGGCTTGCCTTCATTCATACCCAGTTTTCTGCCCAGGAGATCCATCGCTTGGATACCGTTGGTTCCCTCATATATCATGGTAATCCTGCAGTCCCGAACAAGCTGTTCCTGGGGATACTCCTTTATATATCCATACCCGCCGTACACCTGCATACCCGTATTACAGACATCATAAGCGTGGTCTGAGACATATCCTTTGGCAAGGGGGATCAAGATATCCACAAGACCCTTGTACTTCGCTTTTTCCGCTTCATCATCGGAAATCTCGATCATGTCGTCACAATAGGCCACATAGTAAAGCAGGCTGCGCATGCCCTCGACATAAGCTTTCATACTGAGCAGCTGACGCCGGACATCCGGGTGCTGTATAATGGGCACCGCCGGTGCATCTTTGTCCATGAAACTCATAAGGTTTTTGCCCTGAACACGCTCACGGGCATAATTGACAGCATTCAGGTAGGAGGCACTTGCACAACTCAAGGCCTGCATCCCCACAAGAAGACGGGCTTCGTTCATCATGAGGAACATGGCCCGCATGCCCTTGTTTTCCTCACCCAGCAGCATACCGCGACAATTACCCTTGCCACCCAGTGTCAAAGAGCAGGTTGAGTTACCGTGAATCCCCATTTTTTCTTCCGTACCGGTACAGACAACATCGTTTGGTTCGCCCATACTTCCATCATCTTTGACCCATATTTTGGGAACCAGAAACAGGGAAATTCCCTTGGTTCCCTCTGGCGCCCCTTCGATACGCGCAAGAACCGGATGAATGATATTCTCAGTCAGATCGTGATCACCGGAAGAAATAAAAATTTTGCTGCCGGTGATGTTGTAGGTGCCGTCTTCATTCCTGGTGGCGGTGGTTGTCAAAGCCCCGACATCTGATCCAGCTTCGGGCTCGGTCAGCAGCATGGTACCGGTCCACTTCCCCGTGTACATCTTTTTAAGAAAAAGCTTCTTGAGTTTGTCGGTTCCAAATGCCTCCACGAGCTTGCCGGCGCCATGGGTCAGACCCGGATACATCATAAACGCGTAATTGGCCGCATTGAAATAATCGCTGGCCGAGAGCGCCACGGTTCTGGGCATCCCTTGGCCGCCCCATTCGGGATCTTCGGTCATGGCAAGCCATTCACCCTCAGTGAAGAGATCATAAGCTTTGTGAAACTCTTTTGGGACGGTTACCTGCCCGTTTTCGAACGTGGTGCCTTCCCTGTCGCCGATTTCCCGTGTGGGCAGAATCTCCTTGACTGCCAGATTGCGCGCTTCGGTAATGATTAGATCGATTGTTTTCCTGTTAAATTCTGCAAAAGCTTCATGTTTGCTGACGCGGGCAATATCCAACTGTTCGTGAAGAACAAAATCCACGTCCCTTCGATCTGCAAGTAATTGTGCCATTTTTCTCTCCTTGGGTTGTTTTGTAGCTGTAAGCCATAAGCATTAAGCTTCGGCTTTAGGCTGCTTAGCGCTTACAGCTTAATGCTTATAGCTTGGTATCAGCACTTCCGATACCGTTAATAAAGAGTGAAACCAGGGGATCGGTCATGGAAACCAGGTCGTATTCCCCGCCTGAATGAATCCAGGTATTAATGACTTCATCCACTGCTCCCAGAATAAACCGTTTGACCAGACTCATATAAAGGTCTTTGCGGATGCTCCCCTGGGCCTGGCCCTGTTCCACAATCTCAGTGACGATGTCCAGGTACATGTCCGACATTTCCCGAATCTGATCTTCCACCATGCGTGTGCGCTGGTGTGTCTCCGACTGGTAGAGAATGGCCATATTCCGGTCAGCCTGAAACTCTTCCAGATGTCGCCGAATCAGATTTCGAAGTTTATCAATGGCGTTGTCGGCCTGATCCACCTCTTCCCTGAAACGGCCGAAAACCTGTTTGGTCTTATAATTGAAAAACTGAACCAGAATATCATCTTTATTTTTGAAATAGAGATAGATGGTGCCGTCAGCCACACCGGCTTCTTTGGCGATCTGAGCAATCGTTGACTGATAAAACCCGTTCTCTGAAAATGTCTTGATAGCTGCCTCGAGTATCCGATGGTATTTGTCGTTTTCTCTGCGCTTTTTATTGATGTCGCACCTCCGGAAACATGGATCCTAATATTATGAATGAATACTCATTCATAATATCGGTCTAAAAAACACTTGTCAAGCCAATTTTTCATTTTTAAATACCAGGCAGGATGTTTTTAATATATTTATTTATCAATAAGATATATACACTTCCTGTCATAATAAGTCCGTGATCAACCCTTCTTTTAAAGTCTTTTAAAAAAATGAATAAAAATTCATTCTCCAAACCACTCGAGGCACATATAGCATTGTTCGCCTATATATAAAGGAAGGGCCTTCCAAAAGATGAAATGTACGCTCAGGACTCAATTAAGACAGGAAATCGAGGATGTTGAGAGGAAACTGAAATCTTGTATGGCGGAAAGCCAAGGATATTCATTTAATGCTTTCTACTCTTTTCCGCCGACAATCTCATCCAGCATGGAAAGGGCCTTGTCTTTTCCCACCAGCTGAACAAATGTACCGAAGCGGGGACCCCGCTCCTGGCCAAAAATAACCTCATAGAACATTCTGAAAAAAACCTTGGGTTCGGTCTCGAACGCCCGGGCCACTGCAAACGGCATGGTCTGCAAGGCGTTGTCATCAGTGATATCGCAGGCGGCCAGATCCCGGTGAAGCTGTGCCAGCATCTCTTTTTCCGGTTCCGTGGGCTTACGGTACTGCTTATTCGGCAAAATAAAATCCCGGTAATAAGACATGGCTTTGTCCACCAGGTCTGTAACTATCTCCTGATACTGGCCCAGGTCGGGATCATAGCGTTTGAGATATTCCATGATCAGATCCCTGTCATCGGCCCCGACAGCGGAAATCAGGTTGTTGATCAACGAAAAATTGACGGGTGATGCGTAGACCGGATTTTTTTCACCCCTATCAAATAGATGCCATATGGGCGAATCAGGTTGTTTTTCACTTCCCAGTGCCGGGTACTGCTTCAACCCCGTGAGGTAGTCATCCACTGACTTGGGAACGATCCCCCAATATAGCCGCTTGGCCTGTTTGGGGTTCTGGAACAAATAGTAGAGCAGTGAACCCAGGGGAGCATAGCTTGTCCAGGAATCGATGGTCAGACCCTTTCCCACGCTCTTTGAGATCTTGCGGCCCTCCTCGTCCAGAAACAGTTCATAAAAAAGACCGGTGGGCGGTTGTTTCCCCATGACACGCGTAATCTTGCCCGAAAGTCTGGCCGAATCAATCAAGTCCTTGCCGTACATTTCATACCCGATGTCATAAGAAAACCAGCGCAAGGCCCAGTCAACCTTCCATCCCACCTTGACGTTGCCGTCAAATATCGATGCCGTACCTTGGTGGCTGCAACTCTGCAGCAATCCGTCTTCCTGGTCACAGATATAATCTATGGTATTGCTGTCCGCGTGGTATGCCGTGACGCGCGTGCTGTTGATCTTGCCACAGTTTTCACAGACAGGAAAAAAAGGCGACCAGTTCCGACGTTTCCCCTCGCTCATGGTAGGCAGAATAATCGCCTTGATGGCCTCCACCTTCTGCAGGATAGTGGTCAGGCCTTCATTGAAATCGCCCCTGGCATAGGCCTCCTGGGAACTTTGAAATTTGTAGTCGAAACCATAGCTGTCCAGGAACTGTTTCAGCTTCTGGTTCATGTGGGCACTGTAGCTTTCACATTCGCCAAAGGGGTCGGGGATTCGACACAATGGCTTCCCGATATTCTCCTGGAGCATCTTCTGTTGCGGCATGTTCAAGGGCACTTTCCGCAGGCCGTCCATGTCGTCACTGAAGGCGATGAGTTCCGTGGCCCATTGGGTCTGAAATTCAAACGCCTGGCGTACCCATGTGGTGCGGGCCACTTCCGCAAAGGTACCAATATGTGGCAGTCCACTGGGCCCGAATCCGGTTTCAAATCTTATCGGGTCTACAGGCGGTTCAGTATACCTTTTTTGCAGTTTGAACGCCTCTTTGAAAGGCCAGGACTTGTAATTTGCTTGTGACATCCGATGCTCTCTTTCACGTTGTTGATTATACAGGAATATTTCCTTATCTGTCCGGAAGCTGTGTTGCGGACCGAACATAAGCATATATGCTGAATCTTGCAAGCAAAGAATTAGGACCGATGACAAGACTCGCGTCCCAGGTTGTATGCAACCAGATCCTTGAAGGCTTATATTTATCCATTACGATATTTATATCATTTCAAATGGTTACGGCCCCTCATTGTTTGTTTCCATCTTGCCCTGCTCAGAATTCCGACCATGAAAAATAAGGTGCCAATTTCTATTGACAAGCCGCTTTCCGCCATATACACATTTCCTTTGGTTTGCGTTGCATATATATAGATGTGAAAATAGGAACAGAGCGCCGTGAACGTATCTTGTCGCCCTCTGCCCTGACAACGATATGGAGACAAAACCCAAGCAGAACAATCAGGAGAATCAAACCATGCCTAAGGAAATAATAGGTTCGACAATGGTGGTTGGCGGCGGTATCGCAGGGATGCAATCGGCCCTGGATCTTGCCGAATCCGGCTATTATGTATACCTGGTCGAAAAATCATCAGCCATTGGCGGGCTCATGTCCCAGTTGGACAAGACCTTCCCCACCAATGACTGTGCCATGTGAGTCATTTCACCCAAACTGGTCGAGGTCGGCCGGCATCTCAACATCGAACTGCTCACCAACACGGAATTAGTGGAACTAAAAGGCAACCCGGGTAATTTTACGGCCAAGGTTCACCAGGAACCCCGCTTTATCGATCCGGACAAATGCACCAGTTGCGGCGAGTGTGCCAAAGTATGCCCCATTACATGTTCCAACGAATATGATGAAGGGCTCTCGGATCGCAAGGCTGCTTTCAAGAAATATCCCCAGGCCATCCCGGGTGCATTTGTTATTGATAAACGCGGCACCGCGCCCTGTAAAGCCACCTGTCCTGCCCATG
>JASJGV010000562.1:0-16412 GCA_033791325.1 Desulfobacterales bacterium
TTCACGATCAAGGGTGCCAGACCCAGAGAGGGTTCATCCAGGAGAAGGAGCCTGGGTCTTGCCATCAGGGCCCTTGCCACCGCCAGCATCTGCTGTTCACCGCCGCTGAGGGTGCCGCCTGACTGGTGACGTCGTTCCGCCAGGATGGGAAAGAGATCAAAGACATATTCCAGATCTTTCTGGATATCACTGGTATCGTTTCTTAAAAAGGCTCCCATATCAAGATTTTCCATTACGGTAAGATAGGGGAAGATACGACGTCCTTCGGGTACCTGGCTGATGCCTAGGGCCACAATCTGATTGGGTAAGAGTTTCTGGAGTGGTTGCCCCATAAAGAGGATCTCACCGGTTTTTGGGGGCACGATACCTGATATGGACATGAGGGTAGTGGTTTTCCCGGCGCCATTTGCGCCGATCAGGGTAATAATCTCGCCTTCTGAGATTTCCAGGCTGATGCCCTTGATGGCCTTAATATTGCCATAGTAGGTTTTAATGTCCTTAACCTCAAGCATCTAATTCTTCTCCCAGATAAGCTTTGATTACGGCTGGATTGGCCTTGATTTCCAGGGGGCTTCCTTCGGCAATCTTTTTTCCGTAGTCCACCACATAGATGCGATCAGACAGACTCATCACCAGTTTCATGTCGTGCTCGATGAGCAGGATGGAAATCTTTTCCTGATTTCGTATGCGAACAATCAGGTCATCGAGCTCTTTGGTTTCCCTGGCATTCATTCCTGCGGCGGGCTCATCCAGAAGCAGGATCGATGGTTCCGTTGCCATGGCGCGTGCGATTTCCAGACGTCGTTGTGCGCCGTAGGGAAGGTTTTTGGCGTACTCATTGACAAATTGTTCCAGGCCGATTTTTTCAAGCACCGTGTAGCTGTCTTCGACAACTTTTTTCTCTTCTCTGACAGTGGCTGGATTTCTGAAGATAGCCCCGGGTATACCGGCAGACATACGACAGTGACGGCCGATCATGACGTTTTCCAGTACGGTCATATTTTGAAAAAGACGGATGTTCTGAAATGTACGGGCCATTCCTTGTTGGGTAACATGGTTGGGTTTCAGGCCCTTGAGAAACTTTCTTTTTCCCCCGGCCGGGATGATGGCAACATTCCCTTTTGTGGGTGGATATATACCGGTGATACAGTTAAAGAAGGTGGTCTTCCCCGCACCATTGGGGCCAATCAGCGCAACGATTTCACCTTGCCCGACAGTCAGGCTGATGTCGTCGAGGGCTCTGAGACCGCCGAAATCTTTGGTCAGGTTTGTTACTTCGAGAATCGGTTTCATATACTTAAACAGTCGGTTGCTTGTCTTTTAAGCCTTTGAACTTATATGTTTTTCGAACGTCTGTAATAATTCCCCCGGGGCGAAAGACCATCATGATGACCAGCGTGGCCCCAAAAATGAGCATCCGGTATTCGGAAAAGGCCCGCAGATATTCCGGTAGAAGAATCAGCACGAGGGCGCCGAAAATAACGCCCAATACAGACCCCATGCCGCCCAGGACCACAATACATAAAATAATGATGGATTCCCAGATAGTGAAACTGGCAGGGTTGATGAACGTGGTTTTTGCTGCAAAGACCACGCCACCGATTCCGGCCCAGGTAGCGCCCATGGCAAATGCGCTTAGTTTGGTGCGGGTTTTGTCAATTCCCATGGCCTGGCAAGCCACCTCATCTTCCCTGAGGGCCATCCAGGCCCTTCCCAGACGAGAGTCCTGCAGACGTTTGACCACAAAGACGGTAAAGATGACCATACCGATCATCACAAAGTAGACATAGGTGATGGATTGGGACAGGGACAGGTCCATACCGAAAAACCCGGGTCTGGGGATATTGGCAATACCGCTGGGTCCAAAAGAAAAGGCATTCCAGTTTTCCAGAACCAGGCGGATAATCTCGCCAAATCCCAGGGTCACGATGGCCAGGTAATCCCCCCGAAGACGGAGGACAGGAAAGCCCAAAATGACACCGAAAAGAAAGGCGAATGTGGCCCCGATGGGCAGAGCCGCCCAGAACCCCAGCCCGAAATGATGATTGAGCAGGGCGTAGCTGTAGGCACCCACGGCATAAAAGGCCACATATCCCAGATCGAGTAATCCGGCGAGACCCACAACGATGTTCAGCCCCAATCCGACCACCACATAAATAAGCGCTGTGGTCATGATGTTGGTTTGATACATGGAGAAGACAAAGGGAAAGGCGATGATGAAAATGCCAAGCCCGATGGCGGCGGGAACACTGAATTGTCTGTTCTTGATGAGTCTCTGTGCCAGGGGCAGGGTTCCAGCTTCCTCGGCTTTCTTTTCGCCGGCTTCTTTTCTTTCGTGGAGGTACCGCCAGAGAAATGACAGAAAAAATGCGCCGATACCCACCATGAACATCCGCTCCCAGCGCCATTCTATGGTCTTGTAGATCGTGTTCACACGAATAACCATGATGGGAAAGGTGAGAAACATCAGCCACAACGCCACCAGGAACGATTTTTTTATTTCACTGAAACGAAACATAATATTTTTAGTGGTTTTAAGTTTTAGGTTTTAAGTTTTAGGATTGGTTATCAGTGTTTATGAATAACAGCTCTTCATACTTAACACTTAAAACCTAACACCTAAAACGTGATGAATTCAATTGGTTGAATTCATCATACCTTATCCGTATTTGTTCTACCCAGAATACCCGAAGGTCTGAAGATCAGGGTAAACACCAGGAATAGGAAAGCGAAAACATCTTCGTAATCACTGGAGATATAGCCTGTGAAAAAGCTTTCCGACATTCCCAATACCAGACTTCCCAGTACAGCGCCCGGCATGCTGCCGATGCCACCCAGAACTGCGGCCACAAAGGCTTTGATTCCGGCGATAAATCCGATGTAGTAATTGATCTGTCCCGTGTGGGAGGCGATCAGGACACCCCCTAATGCGGCGGTGGCAGAACCGACAATGAATGTCATTGAAATGATCTTGTTGACATCGACCCCCACCAGCATGGCCATGTTCCGGTCCTGGGCCGTTGCCCGCATGGCTTTCCCGATCTTAGTGAACTTGATCAGACCAGTTAAAAGAACCATGACGATGGCAGTGGTTACATAGATCACGATTTCGGAGGAGCGTACAATATGTTCAACAGGTTCCAGGAATTTAAAATCCGGAATCAGGTTGGGAAACGGCATGTAGTTGGATGTCTGGGCCAGCAGTACGTAATATTGCAAAAACATGGACATGCCGATGGCACTGATGAGCGCTGAAAGCCTGGGCGCCTGTCGCAAGGGTTTATAGGCTATTTTTTCAATGGTGAATCCGTAAGCGGCCGAGTAAACCATCGCCACGATGGAAGCAATAACGAGAATGGCAATCTGGTTCCACCCCAGCATGGATAGAATGCCAGTCACGATAAGGGCGGTAAAGGCACCCAGCATATATATTTCACCGTGGGCGAAATTGATGAGCTGGATGATACCATACACCATGGTATACCCAAGCGCGATCAGGGCATAAATACTTCCCCGTGTAAGACCGCCCAGAAAAAGCTCTATAAAATAGTCCATGGATTTGTCTTGAGCCCGTTTGAGCGTTATCTCCTTTTTTGAGATAACGTCTGGTCTAAAATAAAAAAGTCAGGGGCCAGGCCACTTGGCCTGCCCCCCGACATGTTGGTATCATGATGGGCTATTTTACTTCAAAGTAAGCGCCATTTTTGACACGATACATGGAGAAACCAACACCGGTTGCATCGCCCTTGTTGTCAAAACGGATGTTACCCAAGGGTGTTTCGACATACTCTGTTTTCAATTTATTGGAGATAGCGTTGTAACCCGTGCGACCTGCTTTTTCAATGGCATTCAAAAGTGCCAGAGCTGCAGAATAGGCATTCAGAAAAAATGCGCCTGGATCTTCGCCGTAGGCTGCTACGTGAGCCGCATTGGCTGCTGCTGCCATGGGGTTTGAAGATACGTCTTTGGGGCCTGAGGCATAAACGCCTTCTGCATAAACACCGGCAACCTTGATAAAGGTATCATCTTTTACACCATCATCGGAAATGAAAATGGTTTTCATTTTTTTCTTGCGCATTTCCATGACAATTTTAGAGGCTTCTGGGTGATAGCCGCCAAAAATAACGGCTTCCGCACCAGAGCGCTTAACTTTTTGGACCACGGCGGCATAGCTGACGGCACCAGGAGTAACACCTTCGTACAGAACGACCTCAGCATCGGCCTCGGCTTCCAGGAAACTCTTGGCGAATTCTGCCAGGCCCTTACCGTAGTCACCCTTGTCGTGGAGAACGGCGATTTTTTTCACTTTCAGAACATCCAGGGCAAAGTCAACTTCCAGCCGTGCCTGGGCATCGTCTGATGCGATGGTACGATAGAAATTCGGGTAATCGCCGCTTTGTGTCAAAGCAGGATTAGTGGCTGAAGGAGACATGGTAACAATCTTAGAGCCGTTGTAGATTCCGAGGGCTGCCTTGGTAGCACCACTGCAGATATGACCCAGTACGGCGTTTACGTTTTCACCAACCAGTTTGGTGGCGGTGTTTGTTGCAACCTCAGGCTTGCAGACATCGTCTTCCACAATGAGCTCAACCGGTTTTCCCAAAACGCCGCCTTTGGCATTGATCATCTTGACAACAAGCTCTGCGGCTCTGATCGTCGGGATGCCGTAAGATGCGAGGTCACCACTGTGTGGTCCTGCAACACCCAGTTTGATGGTGTCTGCCGCAAGTGTCATACCTGACAGGGTCAGACAGATAAACGTGGTGGTAATTGCGAGGGCAAGTATTTTTCTGACATGGTTCTTCATCATTGTATCTCCTCCTTATATGTTAATGAAATAGAATATCTAAACAAGGTAAAAATTTATAAACCTATGCATGGGTTGAGTCAAGCTAAAAGAGGCCCAACCCGTCTAACTCAATCATGTTTCAGGGTTAATTTCAAGAATATGATCAAAAATATTGCTGTTTGGTGTGCTTCCCGGTAAGAAAATACCACAGGTTGAGTTTGAACGTTGGATCATTTTCAAAGGAGTCGAGCCTTTGAACCACAACGGCGAGCGCACTTCCCGTAGCTTGTCAGGAGCCTTGAACGCCTTGAAGAAGATAGGATTGATTGTCAAAGAGGATGTGGAGGCCATACAGCAGGCCGATAAATTTGAAGCCTGGCTGGTTGCCAAAGGGGTCGCCGTCACTCGCAGGGATATCGAGTGGCCGGATCGTGCCAGCCCTGAATATGGTCTTTCCTGTGCTTCACCGGATCTGTATTGTGTCTTTGCCCTGGGGGGCGATGGAACCTTTCTGAGTGCTGTCCGCTGGATCGGTGACCAGAATATCCCCCTTCTGGGGGTGAAGTTCGGTGAACTGGGGTTTCTAGCTGAGACAGATGAAAACAGTCTTTTGCGCGTGGGGGAAGCTGTCTTGAAAGGCGCCTTTAAAACCCGGCCGAGGATGCGGCTTCAGGTCAAGATAGATCGTCACGGGAAAGAAATATCCAAGGAAACCGTGCTCAACGATGTTGTGATCAATCGGGGTGCTTCGTCACATCTGGCGCACATTCAAACCTATATCAACGAGCATTTTTTAACGGAGTATCGGGCGGACGGACTGATTGTTTCAACACCCACGGGATCCACTGCCTATTCCCTGGCCGCTGGTGGCCCGATTGTTCATCCCGGGGTCAACGGCATTCTGTTGTCACCTATCTGCCCGTTTACACTGACAAACCGCCCTCTTCTTGTACCCGACTCTGTGCGGATCAAGATTCAGCTGGCTGAAAGATCTTCAGATGCCAGCATAACATTTGATGGTCAGGCCGGGTGTGAAATTGATACAGGAGATGTGATCACCATCCAGAAAGGGGATCATCCGATTCATGTGATCACGCTGCTGGACCATGACGATTATTTCGATCTGCTCAAGACAAAACTTCGATGGAGTGGGTCGAGAGTTTAAGGGCAGGGTTGGAGGATCGGAGGGGTGGAGGTTTGGAGGGGTGGAGGTTTGGAGGGTGGCTGACAGCGGTGAGCCATGAGCACCTAACAGTCTAATAGCCTACAGCCTAAACCCCTACGAAGGTAAGAAGCATTCTTACCTTCGTAATCCCGCATCGGTGTTTTCCCCCACGGCTTCAGGGGGCAGATTCGGTTTTATGAGGAAATTTTTCTGCAGGGATTGGAAGACCTTATCCACATTTTCGACACCATCCCTTACTTCCTGGATAAACTTTGTCGTAGACGTCGTAATCTCCGGGACGTCCTGACTTCCTTTTTCAACATTTTCCAGAATCGCTTTAATGGTGGGCATGTTGGTTTCAATCTCAACCAGGATGTCTTTCAAGATTGCCACACTTTCTGTTACACTCATGGTAAGCTTTTCAACACCGGTCAGGCTGGCTTGTGCCTGATCCATCGTGCCGGGTGCTTTTGAGCTGGCTTCCGAAAGGGAGGCCAGTATTTTGCCAACACTATTGAGCCGCAGCAATATGTCATCCAGTAATTGGGTAGACGTTAACAGATTCCCCAGTGTACCATCGCCATCTTCAATTCTCTTTGTTATGATTTCAATATGCTGAGTGGTTTTATTGACGTTTTCAATGGCGGACAAAAGTGGTCCATTGGGATCTTTGAGTGTTTGTGTGAATTCGGCGATATCCTGAATTGCCTGGACAAGTTTCTTGACGGTTTTTTCCACTTCAAATTCGTCTAGGAGATCGGTTATCGATTTTTTGGCCTTTGATGGAATATCACCTTCCTTGGGTAGCAACGGCGTATCGCCAGAGCCCGGAATGATGGAAATGTACTCGGACCCGATTAATGTAGGGCTCTCGACGGTAGCTAGCGTGTTGGTACGGATCCTTGATTCGTATTTTTTCAAAATGACCAGCTTAACCTTGACCTTGTTTTCGACGGTGATGTCTTTGACCTTGCCGATGTTTGTTTTGAACAGCTTTACATCCGCACCGACCTGCAGGTTGTAACTTTCATCAAAGGTCGTATAATACATATTATAGTTCTCGAACCAGTGCTTGCCCCGCCCGATGATAATGATGGTCGACAACAACAGTAAAGCGATAAAGATGACAAATATCCCGACAATTTTTTCTTTCCTGTTATAATTGAGTTCCATATTTAGTTACCTTAGGGGGTTAGGCTGTAGACTATTTGACTGTTAGGTGCTTTCTGCTATTCGCTGTCAGCCACCCTTCCAACCTTGTAGGCTGGGAAGCTATAATGCTGGGATACTGAGAAGCTGGAATCTGCTTAGAGCTTAAAGCTTATTGCTCTTGGCTATGAGCTACCCTCCACCCCTTCAACCCGTTGACCCTCCAACCCTAATTTCTTGAATTGTCCCTTTTGATATCACAAGTTCTCTCTTGGAGAAAGTTTCAATAAAATCTTTATATTCGGATAGAAAGACAACACACATGCCGCTACTTAGCATGCCGGACAATAAAGTGTTAAACAGCTCAAAATTCATGATTCCTACAAATTTTTCTGGATATTCCATGAGCAACAGCCCTGGTTTTTTTATAAGTTCTTTGACTGTAACGACAAAACGGTAGTCATGATCAGTAAGGGCTGCCGGTCGCAATTCGAGCTTATTCTCGAGTGAAAATAACCGGCAAAGTTCTTGCGTGCGCTGATTCAGCTGTCTGGAAAACGAGTTCGTGAAATAAGCATTCATGAGAAGCAGATTTTCCCGCACCGTTAAATTGCTTATCAGTGCAGAGTGGGACGTGATGAATCCGATTTTTTTCTTGGCGTCCAAAAGATTTCTGTAATTCGAAAAATCCAATTTGATTTCCCTGTAGCGATATTCTCCCTGCAAAGGGTGAATCAGGGTGGCCAGTGCCTTGAAAAGGTCGAGGGCATCATCTGCAGAATCCGTCGAAATCGAAGCCACATCACCAGGGACCATGGAAAAATTAAAGGGCTGGAAAGGACGGCCCGTCTTATTGGAATTAAAAGAATAGTCAGTGAGTTCGATGCGTTTCATTTTTAAAGATAGAATAATACGGATATAACCGCACTGATGACCAGGCAGCTTCCAAGGCACTGCACGGATGCTTTGGAAGCTGCTACGGGAATCTGAGTAATATGTTGTTTTGTCTTGAATCCATGATGGAGACAAATGACGGTGATGGTAATACCGAACAGTACGGCCTTTATAATACCGACAATAATATCCGCGGCGGATAAAGTCTTGGCAATCTGAAAAAGATTGTCTCCAAGATTGATGTAGGTAACGAGCCAGACAACAGCGTAGCCGCCCACGATGGCGGTAATGTCGAACACGATAAAAAGACAGAGAATGGCGGATGTGATGCCCACCAGTCTCGGGACACAGACGACCCAGAGTGGGTCGAGGCCCGACATTTCCAGGGCGTCCATTTCATTTAAGACATTCATATAGCTGATTTCTATGGTAACCGCTGTTGCCGATCGGAGAATGATCAGAAGCGCCGTCAGGGTCGGCCCCAGATCTCGTATAAAAATCAGGACGATGTAATTTCCCAAGGGAGATTGCCCTGAAAGCCTGGAAAACTGAATGATAATCATACTGCCGATCAGCAAGGCAAAAAGAATGATAATTGGCAAGGACTGAACAGCCGTAAAATAGATCTGCTCCAGTGTAATTCTGCGTACCAGGGATATTCCTTTTTTGGGTGGAAGCACAATAATACGGAGAATTTGATAGGCAAACGTCAAAAGTGTGGCAAGCTGGTTCAAAGCATGGAGCGTTCGTCTGCCTATTGCACCGATGATGGTTTGCATACATGCCTTCAGATGTGCAGATCTCGATTAGGATATGGTAAGCATTGAAGAACCTCGCAGCAAGCTCCAAGGAATGTTCTACCGTACGTCAGTGCTTCGCATCGACCCTAAAGAATCCTGTCTAATTTAGATTCGTTCGCTGACCCCGCAGCAAGCTACGAGATTAGCGAGCAGTGTTGCGGTTCAGCCGTCAGCACATTCCGGGAATCACCCATCCGCCAGACAGGTTGGTAGGTGCCCGTCTTGTTGTTGACACGAAAAAGCTTACAATATATAGTCTAAAAAAATCAACAAAATTAGATAAATATATGTCGGCAATTTCATGCTTATTGTGTTAAAGAACAGGGACGATGATGAAATATCGTTTTCATTTTCATGACAGATGGAAATTTTTACCTTGCTTCAAACAGCATGACAGGATCAGAAATCTTTTGGCAATTCTGTTGGTTGTCAGCGTATTGACCTTGTGGTCTTGCGGTCCGGAAACCATTGTGCTGCGACCCAGCCTGGATACGCCCTCTCAACATGTTGATAACGGATATAAGTTGATGGCATATGGTAAAACCGCCGCCGCCACCAGGGAATTTAAACGATCTATGGAGCTCGACCCCGGGTATGCATCCGCATACGTGGGGCTTGGGATCCTATATGGAATGAAGGGGGATCTAGATCAAGGAAGAGCCCTGATGGAGAAAGCAAAGGTCTTGGCCAAAAATGAGGAGCAGAAAAAAGAAGTTCAACTGGGGTTCGAACGACTGGATTATATTGAAAGCGAAAAGCAGTAAGCCTCAAGCAGCTTACCGCCAAATGCTTATTGCTTAAAAAACACAGCCCTTAACTATAAGCCATATTCGGCAGATAGCTAAGGGCTTTTTAAACCGCTTTAGGTTTTTAGGCTGTAGGCTATCAGGTGCCTACAGCTGATAGCGACCAGCTACCCAATACTGATCTTAGTTTATTGTCTTTGGTGTGCGCATTTGGCTTTAAGCGTTAAGCACCTAACAGTCTATAGTCTAAATTCCTACAGTCTGTTGTCTATCCCCTCCAACCCTCTGCTATCTTATGTCCCGATATTCCATGAAGAAAGATACTTTTTCTGCTCGCGGGTGAGTCGGTCAATCTTGATGCCCATGGAAACCAGTTTTTCTTTTGCTATGGCCGTGTCTATTTTTTCCGGAACCGGGTGTACATCCAGATCCAGCGAATCTGCGCGATTGACCATATGTTCGATGCAAAGTGCCTGATTTGCAAAACTCATATCCATAACACTTGACGGGTGGCCTTCTGCGGCGGCCAGGTTGATAAGTCTGCCGTCACCCAACACATTGATGCACTTTCCGTCCGCCATCACGTACTCCTCGACAAACGGCCGGAGCATCCTTCTGCTTTTAGCCAGTTCATCCAGAGATGCCAGATCCAACTCAACGTTGAAATGACCGGAATTGGCAACAATGGCACCGCCCTTCATGACAGAAAAATGCTCTTTTCGGATAACATTGATGTTACCGGTTACGGTACAGAAAAAGTCACCCAGGCGGGCGGCTTTGCTCATGGGCATAACAGAGAACCCATCCATAACTGCTTCCAGGGCAGTCAATGGGTCAACCTCTGTAACGATGACGTTTCCACCCATGCCTCTTGCCCTCGCGGCCAGACCCCGACCACACCAGCCATATCCGCAGACAACAAACATGGAACCAGCAATCAATCGGTTCGTGGCGCGAATAATGCCGTCCATGGTACTCTGGCCGGTGCCGTAGCGATTGTCAAAGAAGTGTTTTGTCTTGGCATCGTTGACGGCAATGATGGGGTACTTCAACACATGGTCCGCTGCCATGCTTTTGAGCCGGATGACACCGGTCGTGGTCTCTTCTGTCCCGCCCTGGACCAGATCGATGAGCTCGGATCGTTCTGAATGGAGGATGGAGACCAGATCGGCGCCATCATCCATGGTGTACTGTAGCTTTTTGTCGATAATCGCGTTGATGTGGTTGTAGTAAGTCTTGTTGTTTTCACCTTTGATGGCGAAAACAGCGATTTTGTCATTTTTTACAAGAGAGGCGGCCACATCATCTTGTGTACTCAGCGGGTTGGAAGCACAGATAGAAACCTGGGCACCACCGGCTTTAAGGGTCTGCATCAAGGAGGCTGTTTCCGTTGTCACGTGAAGGCAAGCACCTATACGTTTTCCTTTCAATGGTTTTTCTTTTTCAAATCGTGCTTTGATACGATTCAGCACCGGCATGTTCTGATTGGCCCACTCAATGCGTAATTTGCCGTCCTTGGCGAGTTTCAAATCTTTTACATCATGATTCATATTCGTTTTTCTCCTGTTTGTTACTTTCATGTATTTAAGAATCTCGCAGCAAGCCACGGTGAATACGCTCGCTGTTGCGATTCATGCTTGTAGTTGCAGAGCCGGAATGTCTGAAAAATATTTACAGGTTATAGGCCTGCTTTTTTTCTTATTTCGTCTACTTTGTTGGTATGCTCCCATGAAAATTCTGGCTCGGGTCTGCCAAAATGACCATATGCGGCTGTTTTACGGTAAATAGGCCGCAACAAATCAAGGTACTCGATAATGGCGGCTGGGCGCAGATCAAAGATATCCTTTACGATATCCTCCACCTGTTGCTTGGGGATAACGCCGGTTCCCATGAGATCCACCATAATAGAAACAGGTTCGGCCACACCGATGGCATAAGCAATTTGAATTTCACACTTTTTCGACAGACCGGCTGCCACGATATTTTTGGCAATATGCCGACCCATGTAGGACGCACTCCGATCTACTTTGGAGGGATCTTTACCGGAAAAGCAGCCGCCCCCATGGCTTCCCTGGCCGCCATAGGTGTCGACGATAATTTTTCTCCCGGTAACGCCACAGTCGCCCATGGGGCCGCCCACAACAAACTTGCCTGTGGGATTGATGAAATAACGGGTATCACCATCCCGCAATTCCGCTGGTATGGTCTTTTTTATGACTTCTTCGATGACGGCTTCCCTGAGTTCTTCATAAGAGATGTCTGGTTTGTGCTGGGTAGACACCACCACCGTATCCACCCGGCGGGGAGCGCCGTTGTCATATTCGATGGTAACCTGGGATTTGCCGTCCGGTCTTAGAAAATCAAGGGCACCGCTCTTGCGGGTCTGGGCCAGACGTCTGCACAAGTTGTGGGCAAATGTAATGGGCATGGGCATGAGTTCGGGTGTCTCGTCTGAGGCAAAACCGAACATCAGGCCCTGGTCACCGGCACCCTGTTCCTTGTAAAGCCCTTCACCGGTGTTGATACCCTGGGCAATATCGGGGGACTGTCTGTCGATACTGGTAATGACGGAGCAGGTTTGATAGTCAAATCCCATCATGGAAGAGCTGTAACCAATATCCCGGATGGTATCACGAACAATCTGGGGCATGTCCACATAGCATTGGGTGGTGATTTCGCCGGCAATAAATGCCAGACCGGTGGTTACGAGTGTTTCACATGCAACCCGGCAGTTTTTATCCTGGGCCATTATGGCATCCAGCACAGCATCGGATATTGCATCGGCAACTTTGTCCGGGTGCCCTTCCGTTACAGACTCGGATGTAAAATAGAATTTTTCCTTTTGCATGTTTGTCTCCTTATATATGGGTACCGCAACTGCTTGCCGGATTTACCCATAGTTTTATATATCAACGTATAAGCATATGGCAATGAGTGGAAAATGTCAATATTTAGGGGGAGATACTTTTCTGGCTTCAATTTGTCAATGAAAACCGCCATTGGGTGTTACTATGGCATAGATTTGGTTTTTGGTGTGGGGTGCTTATCCGAGTTGTTCAGGCGCCCATCATTTGACAGACCAGGTTTTCCGCCATGTTTAAATCCAGGCGATTCATGTTGAGCACCAGGTGATAGAGACCTGGGTTGTCATAATCTTTTTTGTGTATTTTGCGATACAAATTCAGGCGGCGCTTATCTTCGTTGATGATGACCTGGGTGGCTTTCTTCTCAGAAAAATTAAAACGGTCGATCAGGAATTTCACGCGATTTTCAAATTCATTCACCAACAGAATGTGGAATGCGTCTGGATGGTCGTTCAGGATATACTGACTGCCGCGGCCGATAATGACCACGTCATTTTCATCGGCCATTTTTGCGATAATCAGGACAAGGTAGTCGAGATAAATCTGTTCGTCCAGATAGCCTCTTTCGTCTTTAAGGACACGGTCAAGCCATTTCTGGGAAACCATGGATGAGATAACCCGCGATAACTTGCTGCCGGCCTCTTTTTCAAAGGATTCGACCCACTGGGGTGAAACATTCGCCTCTTTGGCTATTTCCTGGATGATTTCTGTATCTGCAAAGGTATATCCGAGTCTGTCTGCAATCATTTTTCCGAGGGTTATTCCTCCGGCGCCGAATTGTCTCGATATGGTGAGGACCGCCATCTATATTACCTCCAAAGGCTATTATGTTACGGGTGGAATCAGTAACGTGGGGAGTATTGTTTTTTCCGCCAGGTAACGGGGTGTGCTCCCGATGAGTTTTTCTTTTAGAGACGGATTTGAGGATGTACCGGTAATGACCATGGTAGCATTGCACTCTTTGGCCGCCATTACAATTTCTTTGGCCGGATTTCCGACGTACACAGCAGGTGATGCGTCTATTCCTTCTGCGATGAGCATATCGCACAGGTCATCGAGTTTCCGCCGGATATCCTTTCTGGTTTTCTGGACACCCATGGCCGATGATCCTTTCAGACTTTTTGGATCTCCCACGTGGATAATGGTTACTTTTTTAATGACCGGAGCCATGCGTTTCAAGTACTCGATTGCTCTCTGATCTGTTTTGGAGAAGCATGTGGCAAGAAGCGGTCGATCAAATGGTTTTTCTACCGCGATAGTGTTGTCAGGTTTGTACTTGTATACCAGCACCGGTGTCTGGGATCGGCGGATAATTTCCAGGATGCCCGAAGAAGAATACAGCTGTTCGATACGGCCTTTTTTCTCATGGCCGACCACCACAAGATCGATATCTTCTTTTTCAACCGCGGTGATTACCTGCTTTACCAGGCTACCCACAACAATATAGGCTCCAACTTCAAGTCCTTTTTCAAACAGGGTCTCAGCCCAGTTGATGAAGCGGATGTTGGCCATTTCCCTCAGACGGACTTCTTCAATCTTCTGGTATCCCTTTCCTCTTCTCAGGGCAACTTTTTCCCGTTCGATGACATTGAGAAAAACGACGTGCTCGAGGGAGGCTTTTCTCAAGTCCATCAGAGACTCGACAGCATCAAACCAGAGCTCTTCAAACTTGGTAACAAATAATATTTTCCGGAGATCCATAATGGTGGTTCCTTGTGTACTCTTGTGATTTCCGCGGCTCATTCAAATAGATGGTCAGGCGGCATGGCGAACACCGGCACGTTGACAGGTCGTCTTACCCGATAAACTTATTGATGGCGGCTGACAGCTCTTCGGGTTCAACCGGTTTTTCAAGATAGATTTCAGGTTCCGGTACACTCTCGCCGCCAAACTCGGTCAGGGCTTTCTGGGAACGTAGAAATGTCCTTTTTGCGATGCCGGAGAGTAGAATGACAGGAATATGTTTCAGGGATTTGTCGGTTTTCAACTCTCTGAAGAGCCGGATGCCGCTCTGTCTTGGCATGAGCACATCCAGAATGACAAGATCCGGTTTTATTTCTTTGAGCAATTTGAGTCCTTCCTCACCATTGCTCGCTTCTATGGGTGTAAACCCATTTTCCTCTACCACGGTAACATTGAATAACCGCACATCAGGATCGTCATCTACGACAAGTACGTTTTTGCTCATGATAAGGCCTCCCACTGCCTGAATAAATCGGCTATTGATTTTATCAGCTTATTTAACTTTCTTTCGGTTTAAAAGACAACTTCATGATAAACGTCGTTCCCTGGTTCAAATGGGAACTGACGTCGATACTTCCATGGTGTTCTTCAATGAGTTTGCGGGTTACAAGCAACCCGAGTCCGGTACCCTTGGCGCCCTTTGTGCTGAAAAAGGAAGAAAAGAGTTTTTCCTTGACACTGTCAGACATACCGGAGCCATTATCCGAAACTTCAAACCGGATGGTTGTTTCGCCTTCAAGGGCTGTCAGGACGCGGACTTCATGTTTTTTGTCGACATTGTCATCTAAAGCACATGCATCAATGGCGTTGGATACCAGATTTAAAAGGCTTTGATGGACTGTGTTGGGGTCCATGCTGACTTCACCAATGGTTGTCGAGAAGTCCTTGGCGATGCTAACGCCATGGGTGCTTGCCATCTCTTTTACGAGTTCACAGATGTCATCGGCGATATTGTTTGGAAAACAATTCTGGTATTCGGGCTCTCTTTCTTTTGAATAGGACAGAAGATCCATGACCAGATCGGATGTTTGATCGATGTTGCGCTTGATCATCTGCCAACCGCTGACTAGTTTGTCTGTGTTATTTTTGTCAATACCGAGATCGACCAGGTAACGCCCTCCTTTGAAGCCGGCCAGAATATTTTTAATGCCATGGGCCATGCCTGCTACGGTCTGGCCGATGGCGCCTAGACGTTCGGAGTTGATCAGGTCATGTTCGAGCTTTTTGATCTCCGTCAGATCCTGAAAAAAGGCCACAACACCCATCACCTGATTGTTTTCAAACAAAGGCGTTCCTGAAAAGTTGACGGGTATCTGCTGACCGCTTTTTGATTGAATCAGCGCCTCTTCCCATAAGGTGAGATGGCGCAGTTCCGTGATATTTATTTTATCCTCGATGGATCGAAGGACTTCGTCAGGAAGGAGGTCTTTTGCATTCAGTTTTTCTTGAAGAGTGGGGCGGGAATAGCCGAATAGTCGCTCCGCTTCCGGATTGAAAAGAACGATATTCCAGTCTGCATCTGTAGCCACGATGGCATTGTTAGAGCAACTGATGAGTCTGGACTGGAAATTGGCTTTGCGGCGGACTTCTTCCTGGAGTATGGAATTTTCAATGGCAACACCCATGCGGTTGCCGATGAGCTCCAGTACCTGCCGGTCTTCCGTGGTGAACTGTTTTATTTCTCTGCTGCCTGCCCGTATAACACCAATAGCCTTTTTTTCCTTGTCCACGAGGGGGATGTAGGCCAGGGATTGGAAGCCGACTTTTTTTAGAACGACGATTTCATGGTCTTTTACACTGTTGATGTCTTCGAAAACTTCAAATTGATTGGTTTGGGCAACTTTGAACACCATGCTCGTTTTGTCAGGAATACCATATTTTCTACAAAGTTCGCCATACTGGCCATGGCTGTATTTGAGGTAGAACCTGCCATCCTCCGCAAGGATAAAAATACAGATGACATCAAACGAAAAAATATCGGTAACTTTCTGTAGTGTGTTTTTGATCCTGCCATCGAGATCCAGGGGTGCACTTAATGTGGAATAGATAGAACAGAGCGTCCCCAGTTCTCTAGTGTGCCGTTCGCGCTCTTCCTCCGCCCGTTTTTCATCAGTACGGTCCCAGATGGTTTCGATGGCCCCTACCACGGTACCATCCGGGTCAATTATGGGAGCAGCCGTAAAAAATATCCATTTTTTTTCTTCATCCTGGCCAAAATATTCTTCAGCCTCATAGGCACCGTCTATCAACTCAGATTTTTTC
>JASJGV010000563.1:0-9037 GCA_033791325.1 Desulfobacterales bacterium
TAGTGGGTTTTCTGTGCGTGCTCTTTTCCAGCATTCTCGGGATCCCCATGGCCTATTTTGTCGCCAGAACCGACATTCCATTTAAAACCGTATTTCTCACCCTGGGAACCTTACCACTCATATTGCCACCTTTTGTTGGCGCTTATTCGTGGGTTCTCTTGTTCGGTCGCCAGGGCGTGGTCAATTTTTTTTTAAATGAAATATTTGGTTTCACCCTGCCTGATATTTACGGGGCGCCCGGTGTTGTCATTGCGATGACAATGAGCCTGTACCCGTTTGTTTTTCTTTTGACCTATGGCGCGCTCTTGTCGGCTGATCCTTACCTGGAAGAAAGTGCAACTATAATGGGTGCATCAAGATGGGACCTGATTCGCACCGTTACCTTACCATTGGTGACACCCGCTATCGCGGCGGGTGCCCTGATCGTATTCATGCGGGCTGTTGGAAATTTTGGTGTTCCCGCATTGTTAGGGGGAAATTTCTATGTGCTGCCGACGTTAATCCACTTTCAGGTTGTCGGGTTTTTTAATCTGCACACGGCTGGTGCCATCGCCATTGTCAATATATCCATGGTTGGTCTGGCGATTCTGATTTCCCAGTATGTCATGGCAAAGAGATCTTATGTCACCATTACGAGTACGACACAGGGTGCCCAGGTGTCTACCAATAAGACCTTGAAGTGGTGCGGGACGATATTTTGTTCCGGTGTTATCTTTTTTTCGCTTCTGCCGCATATAACGGTGATTTTGACTTCTTTTACCGAGGGGTGGTCAGGAACCCATTACCCCACTAAGTTTTCCTTTGAAAATTACCAAAGGATCTTCCAGATTGCGAAAGCACCCATTTTAAACAGTCTTTTCCTGGCTACCACGGCAACGGTCGTCGCTACAGTAATTGGCACTTTACTCTCTTATATTGCAGTAAGAAAACAGTTTCATGGGAAATGGGTCCTGGATTTGACGGTGATGCTGCCATTTATTTTGCCCGGTATCGTTGTTGGTGTGGCAATCCTGTCCGGGTTTTCTTCAGGGCTGGTTGTTTTAACCGGTACATGGATGATTATGGTGATCGGTTTTTTTATTCGCCGGATGCCTTATATCTTTCGCTCTTCAATGGCATCCCTGTCCCAGATTGATATATCGGTGGAGGAAGCCTCGGCAATTGCGGGTGCATCCTGGGGGGCTACCTTTTTCCGGGTAACCCTTCCGCTGATGGCCCCTGGAATCCTTGCAGGTGCCGTGATCTGTTTTTCAACACTTATGGGAGAACTCTCTACGACTATCATACTCTATTCTGCCGGATGGAAAACCATTACTGTGGCTATTATAGAGTATCTTTTTTCCGCCACAATCGGTCCCGCTTATGCACTGGGAACGATACTCATCGTTCTAGTTCTGAGCGCCATCACCCTGGCAAATCGTCTGCTGGGTCGAAAGATGTCACAGATGTTCAAAATGGTGTGAGACTCACTCTTGGAGGACAGATTCTCTCTTAAGACAACGATCTGCCGCCTGGTAGGATTCGACGGTACCGATGTCAAAGCGGGTACCATATATCTTGAAGAGATAAAGATCTTCTATTTGACACAGATAATCAAGAAAATGTTCTTTTTCGCCTCTTCTCAGACCGTTGCCATGAAACGCATCCATCCGTTTCCAGACAGATGGTTGAAAAAAATAGAGCTGTGGAACAGCCCAGGGGACGACAGGATTTTCCGGTTTTTCAAATAATCGTAACACACGATTATTTTCTCCGATAACGGGCACCCCGGTTTTCCTGAGTACTTCTTTATTTGATTCTGAGAGACCCACGATATAATGGCTCTGGCTGGTACGGAATCTTTCCCACAAAGGTTCGAGCCTGAATCGAAAGATATTGTCCGCAGCTGCCACCATCACACGAGATGGTTGACCTATCCTTTTCAAGACAAACTGAAGGTCACCTGATGGTCCAAGCCGATTTTCATTGGACGTGATTCCATTGTTATGAATGGTGATGTCAACTTTTCCTGACCATTTATTTTTCCATGCTTCAAAAAGATCAAAGAAAACGGCATTGGTAATCACATGAATACCGTCGAGGCCCTTAAAATCTACGATCTGTTCCACGAGGTAGTCAATGACGGGTTTTCCTGCCACAGGCAGTAAATGCTTCGGGAAATCACGTGTCAATGGATAAAGGCGGGTCGCATAACCGGCACAAAGCAAGATGGCAAACAATAAAACAATCTCCTCGTGAAAGGGAAGAAACATAAATGGTGATTGGCAACAGAATCAATGTGCCGGATCTTTAGCTGTTAAATCAGGCAACCCCCGGGGGATCGGGGTTCTCTATTTTTGAGATGCATTTTTTTTCCTGGATGTCGTCTTTGAGGAATTCATAGAGGCTGCCGGTGTAAGCACACTGAATGGTCTCTTCGATTTTCTTGACAAGATATGCTCTGGTTTCAGCTTCACCATCCAGCTTGAGACGGAAAGCGATGATTCGCTGAAGGTTCAGGTCCTGTTTGTCTTTTTCAGGAACCAGCAGCAAAACCCTTTCCAGCATGGCATGCAAGGCGTCGTCACGGTCTTCGATGTTGATGATATCTGCGGTCATGGTTTCTCCATTCTATGGTGTTAGAGACTACCAGCCAACATGGCTGCTTCGCTGTCGGGTGCGATGGACATGGCTTTCATTTTGTACTGATCGGCCAACACGATGTTGCTGGAAAGGTCCATATTCACCTTGGCTATCTTGTAGTACATCATGGCTTTGTAATCAACTTCCTGGCTTATGGCCGCGGCCTTGTCATAGGCGTTTTGAGCGATGGCCGCAACTTTTCGTTTGGCACGATTGCTGGTTGTCTGCAGGCCGTAATTGTAGTTGATGTCGCCCTGGAATTCATAAGCTTCCAGATATTTCGGGTTGTAGTAAAAGGCCTTGGCCAGATACTTGTTGGCTTTGCCGACATCATTGCCGGCTGCTGTGCCCTTTGCATAATAGAAGAAAACTTCCGGTGACGTGGGATTTTTGGCGTAGACGGGTTTCAGTTTCTGAAAAAGTATCTTGTAATTGGTTTTCCATTGTGGGTTGTTGGCTTCCCTCATCTGCCGAATTTCTTCGATCAGCGGGTCGAACTCGGCCAGTTCTCCATAGAGTGTGGTGGCTGACGGTGTCGCGTATTTGCCGATAGGTTTGAAACCCTGGGAAACGCTTTTAACCTTTTGGCCGTAGACGATGGCTCCGGGGTTGTTTTCCTTAGTTATGTCAGCGTTGGCGATATTCCTACGGACCCGGGTGATCTTCACTTTTCCGGTTTCAAGCGTTTCAATGTCCAGGACTTCTCCGGTTTTAGGATGCTTGATAACGTTGCCTTCCTTGTAGACAATAAACCGCATACCGACCTTGACACCGGCCTGTTTGCCCAGGTCTATGGAAACCTTGTTGCCATCACGCCTGACGATGTATCCTTCGAGGGGGAAATCTTTGATGATTTTTTGGGCCATTTGAATCACCAGCTCTTCCAGACCTGCCGCCGAAGTGCTTTTGGCACTTTCAGCGGCAATAATGGAACCGTTTGACACGTCGATGATTCTGGCATTGGCCTCGATGATATTTTGAAAATGGAGTACGGCACCGCTGATGATAATTTTGACACCCAGTATTTGCCCGAGCTCTGAAATACTCTTGTCATCCACTACGCCGGACATGGCCAGTTGATGCTCGGCAAGGATCTTTTGCAGGAGGCGGCGTTCGATCACATCAAACCGTCCCTCCTTTACCAGCGCGGTAATCAACCATTCCGCAACAATGGCTCCCATATCGTTGTCTTGATAATGTTTCCCCTGCATTTGAAAATCGAGAACCGCGATTTTATTTTTCTTGAAGTCCGCTGCAGCTGTAGAAGCCGTAAAGATCAGAAGCAGGACAAGACTGATGATATTGACAGTTTTTTTCATATTCATCACCATTATTCCAGCAAGAGTGTTACACTGTTTGCAGCAATATCGGTTACGGTAACCATTTTTCCCGCCGCTGTTTTCCCATCAATCAGTTCGCTGAACGCATCGGCATTGCCCTTGTACAGGACCGTCAACCCGAGGATTCCGCCGCCAAATGCTTTCTTGGTGACGGAAACAACATTGGGAAGATCTATCAGAAATGCCCGTACCGATTTCTGCGTTTTGAAGTTTGGAACGCTATTTACCGTAACATCGAGTGAGAAACCATTGTTGATCATATCCTGGAAAGTCGTCACAATGGTTTCGAATAGCTTTTTATCCATTAATTTTTCAGCGGCTTTCTGAGAAGCATTGGCCATGGCCACTTGTTTAGACACATGATAGGCAGCGCCGGAGGCGGAATTCGAGGCCACAACCCTGGCATTGGTACAGTTGATGACCTTGGATGAAATGCTGGCATGTCCAGAAATCATTCCTGATTCGCTGAGGAGTTTGGTTTCTTTCAAGCTTTTTGTTACCGAGCCAACAATGACGTACTCAGCACCGTTTTTAGCGCCGATCTGAGCCGCGGCACCCGGGTCACCCTGGACAGCCCGGTTGATCAAGCCCTCTCCCATGTTAAGGCGTGCCGCAACAGACGCCGCATCGACAAGATCGAACGATTTGTCTTTTAGGAAGGTAATAATGGTGTTTTCAGCTATTTTCCCATCGACCTCCCGGATTAAAACCATCATGCGTGGTTTGTCCATGGATTCCAGCAAAATTTTGAGCGCGGCAAGATCTGCTTTGATACTTGCAAGGGAGACCAGGGCGTTGATTCGAATAAAGATGGAGCCATCCGATTCTGTATCCTCTTTCAGGATGTCGTATTGTTTGACCGAGCCGATGGTCCTGGATAGAATAATATCTTTTTGGAGCTCAAAATTATTGATTTCCGTATGGGAGATGAGAATTGTTCCAATACCTTTTTCAACGGCATTTCGTTTTGCCTGGAGCAGGGCATCTTTTTTGGATATGCCAAAGCCTTCTGCCTGGACCGTGATGTCGTTGTCCTGTGTCTGCGCCGACAGAAATGTCCCCGAAAAGCACAAGAGCAGTCCCGAGATGATAAGGATGGTTTTCAGATTCATTCATAACCTCCATACTTGGAATAAATTCTAAACACAAAATTCGAAATCCTAAATAGTTCGGCTAACTCATTTGAGAGTTAATTATTGCCATCTTTTCCAAGTATTAGGTACTATAGCACTTATTTTCAGGATTGATCAAGTAGCTCTTCCGAGAGAGAGAACTCCTTTGGCGACAATCTTCTCGGACACGGTTCCCGCCACACTGAAGCGGTAAAGACCTCCAAATTCCTTCTTGAGTGTTGATGTCATCCTCAGGGTGGACCCTGGTGCTACAGGGAGCAAAAATTTCATGTCAATCGTCGTCAGGACAAAACCAGCCAGGGCGTTTTGTCCGCAGGATTCTTTTTCTCTGAGGGTGAGGCCTATCAGCAGACCGCTTGTCTGGGCAAGAGCCTCGGTAATAAGAACACCCGGCATCACCGGATTGTCAGGAAAGTGGCCCCTGAAAAAGACCTCCCGGGATGAAACATATCTTTCCGTGAAAATGGAAATTCCGGCGTTGAATTCAAGGATTTTGTCGACAAAGAGAAACGGTGTTCTGTGGGGCAGTACCTGTTGAATTAAAGACAGGCTATCGAGTTCTTTCTGTTTCATTCAATAAACTCAAATTTCAGCTTTTGGATGACATCCTGAATCCTGCTGGCCGAAGTTGTGTCCAGCATGGCAATATGCCGGTCTATCCACCTGATGCTGCGGGAAAGCATGGTTCCGGGGCCTATTTCAATCAGGGTATTGACGTGATTATGTCCCAGTTTTCGAATCAAATCAACCCATAAAACCGGATGGCTCAGCTGTAACGCCATCACATGTATCAGGTCATCCCTGCCCGTTATTTGCCGGGTGGTGGTGTAGGAATAGAGGGGGTTTTGAGGAGGAGAAATGTCATCCCTGTCAATTTTCTCCTGTAACAATTTTCCGGCGGCTGTCATAAAATGTGAGTGGTATGCCGTGGCGGCTGGAAGCCAGTTTGTGTCAAGGGCTCCCTCACGCATGGCTTCTGTCATGACAGCTTCAATTCCAGGCCTCAAACCGGAAATCACAATCTGACGCGGTGTGTTATGAATAGCGATGTCGACGGGCCCCACTTTTCGGGAAATGGTGAGAATCTGCTCGTAGGACAGACCAAAAATGACGGCCATCCCGCTATCATAGGCCTGACCTACTTTCAGGAGAATTTTCCCGGCTTTTTTTACAATAGACAGACCGGTCAGAAAATCGAAACAGCCGGCAGCATATGCTGCAGCATAAAACCCGGAGCTGTATCCTGCACAGAAATCCGGTATAATGTGTTGCGTTTTGAGGAGATCGGTAACAATGGCGCTGATGGTGTAGACGCCCAACTGAGCATTCAGATCTTGGGCCAGTGTTTCCAGGGGGCCTTCAGCACAGAGTTTTTGGAGGGAATATCCTAGAAAATCATCTGCCTCTTGGAAACGCCTTCCGGCAGAGGGGTAGGCATCACAGAGATCAATACCCATACCGACCTGCTGTGCTCCCTGGCCGGGATATACGAATCCGACACTATTTGATGTCATGGTAACCTTCAGAGAAGTCAGCTTTTTTATCTGGTAAAGGAATGTCGAAAATACGGTCTGGCAGGGGTTGATTGATGGACGTGAACTGCAAATGGAAAGTCGTAACGTCATCTCCGGTTTCTTCAAGGTGAATTGTTTCCGGCAGCCATTGCAGTGTATTGATGGTGGTCCGGATGCTTGCAAAAGGTGTTCGCCTGCTTTTTTTTAACGGTGTCAGCCGGAGGTCACAGGTTTCTTTGCAAGGGGTGGAGGCCATTTGGATATCGTATTGTTTTTTCAACTGATCGACGGATTGACCGATTCCCATTACCTGTTTGAAAAAAGTGTTTTGCCCCGGCAGTTTTTTTTGCCGGTAGGAGGATGACCCCGGAACACCCAGGATCATCTTCCGGTCTGTAATGAAAACAAGATAGACCTCCGGTGTTGTCATTTTCATCAGAAGCTTGCCGCTGTGGTCAAAATACAGTGTTCCTTCGGACACCTGGGGTTGGTCAAACAGGCTGTTTTGCTGAATCTGCTTGAATCCGGCGATGAAGGTTAAAAGTGTTTGCTGTCTTTCTGTTAGATGCAGCAGTACATCATCCACGGTCCATGTGGCAGGATTTCGCATTTCTTCAGAATACGCCGGTATGGCCAGGAAAAAGAGAAGCAGTGTCAGTGTGAGTAGGCGAATTGTCATTTTTAACATGGTTTGCAATTGATGGATACTTTGAAGCTGTTGTCATTAGCCCTTCGGGCGATATTAGCGCTGCGCGCGTCATTAATTGTTGTAGCCATAAGCAGTAAGCTCTAAACCGCTTAATGCATACTGCCTATGGCTTTCAGCTACCCTCAAACCCTTGTATCACCCTTGGACCCTCGAACCCTGTATTTCTCTTCAACTCTGTGTTTTCCTCCACGCCTGTCTGAAACCAATGTTCTGGACACCGAAAAAAATGGGCCCTCTTTTAAAGGGGAAAAGTCGCTTGACGATGGAAGGGTAGCCATACAGCTTTTGATAGGACCAGTTGAGTCCATCCTGCAATTGCGTGGGCGTCATTTTTTTGGGTTTAAAGACAACGTGATTCATATCATAAAGTTCCCAGTTTGTATGAAGGAGTCTGTGGTTGTGGTTGAAGTCCGTAAAGATGTTGGTCCCGGGAAATGGTGTCAAAACAGAAAAAATAGCTGCTTCGATATGGGTTTTTTCCACAAACCGCAAGACATCTGAAAAGACAGATGTGTCGTCCTGGTCAGCACCAAAGATGAAAGACCCCTGGATGCCGATACCATGATCATGAAGACGATTTATGGCATCCCGGTATTCTTCGGCCCGATTGACTGATTTTCCGTATGATTTCAAGGTATCCTGGGACAGGGATTCAAACCCTACGAATAAACCGCCGCAGCCGCTCTCCCTGGCCAGTTTCAAAAGAGACGGGTCTTTTACAATACTCAGGGATGCCTGGCTGAACCATTTTTTTTTCAGCGGCTTCAAGGCCTGAAATAATTCCTTTGCAAAGCCTGGTTTACCGACAATATTGTCGTCCACAAAAAACAGATGGCTACCGCCCATCTGTTCTATTTCGTTGATAATTTCTTGAACCGGGCGTGTTCTGTAAGTGCGTCCGTAAAAAGCGGTAACCGAACAGAACTCACAGTCAAAAGGACAACCTCGTGTTGTCTGAACGGTATTGATAAAGAAATAACTTTTTTGATTCAGGAGATCCCGTCGGGGTGTTTGCATGCCTGCCAGGGGATGGAACCCGTCTGCGTCATAGCGTGACTTGAGTGTTCCGGCCCCGGCATCTGCGAGCACCTCGGCCCAGGTGGCTTCGGCTTCTCCTGTGACAACCGCATCTGCATGTATTGCGGCTTCGTCCGGCAACATCGTAGGGTGAATACCCCCCAGTACCACCGGTACGTTCCGCTTGCGGTATTCATCGGCAATAGCATAACCGCGAGGGGCCAGAGGTGTCATTAGTGAAACACCCACAAGATCGGGCAAGACGTCGAAATCGATGCGCTGGGTGTTTTCATCGATGATCGTGATGTCCCAGTCTTCGCTGGTCAAGCCTGCCAGCATGGTCAGGGAAAGGAAAGGGAACCGAAAAAAGATTTGACCCCAGAGACTGTTGTCCGGCCATTTCGGGGCGATCAGATACAATTTCTTAATGACATGGCCTTTATTACCCATGAAATACGTGGTCCTTTAGGTCTGGTTTTAGACAATTGGTTATGCCGAAGACGTTAGCTAATTAAATCCGAAGCACGAAATTCGAAACCCTAAACAATACCGAATGATCCAAATTCGAATGATCAAAACAAGCCCTTGGAGATACAAGTTCAAACACCATGTTTGAACCGCCATAGCGATCGCATTCCCCGTAGGTTCTGCCGTTCGGCAGTGCTTCGCATCCTGCGAGTTTCTTCGATCATTTGAGCATTT
>JASJGV010000564.1:0-3052 GCA_033791325.1 Desulfobacterales bacterium
CAAAAGAGCCTTAGCACCTTGTTTTCAATACTGTATTTTGCTATTTAAATATGGATCTTAATCAATAATTTGAATTCATCCCACGCTGCAAGCAGCGGGAATCCAAATTTAAAGATTGGCTATCATCTGATGTCTATTCTCCAGGAACGCCTTGTAAAGCTTATAATACGCTGTTTCTTCGTATTCTATCGCTTTAATGGGGTAATCGTCAAAACTCAAAATCACGGCGTCTGGACAAGCAAGAAGAATGGGCGAGTGGGTGGCGATAACAAACTGGGCGTGCCCCTGTCTGCTCATGCGTTTCAGAACGGATAAGAGCGCCAGCTGACTTTTGGGCGACAGAGCGGTCTCGGGTTCGTCCATGAGATAGAGCCCTTTGATCTTGTATCGAGCTTTAAACAAGGACATTAAGGATTGCCCGTGTGACTGGGACATGAGCGATTTCCCCCCAAAATATGACAGCATGCCGGGGTCCATGGACGCCCATTCATCCAGATTGCGCGCAAAGTTTCGAAAGATGTCGGATGCAAAAAAAGATCCTGGCACACGACCATTCTGCCAATCCAGTGATATATATCGATAGAGTTCTTTTTCGTATGGATTTTCATTATAGCGTGAACGGCTGTGACCCCGCCAGATGTGAAAGCCGCATCGATGTGACATGGCTTCGAGCAAAGTCGACTTTCCGGTACCATTTTCACCAACAAAAAAGGTCAGATTGGAATGGAAAACGATCTCATTCGTGTGGTGGAAAATATCCAGGTTAAAAGGGTAGTCTTCTTGGTTTGGATACTTATCGGGCAAAAACGCTACACGCTTCAAATGCATATGATATCCTTTTACTTAATTGAACATCTCCATCGAGGTAGATACCCGGTCCAGAGGACCTGGCATTACTTATACCCTATAAGGGCTTACGTTTTTGCATAAATAAATTAACGCAACAAATTGATTTATGCTTTACAATCGTTTGTTTTTCAACCATTAATAAAATCGTTGCACGATTTTATTTGTTGTGATGATGGAGGATAGGTTTCATGATACTGGCAGACGACATACTGAACCGAAACAGTGAGTGCATTCCCCGTAGATTCTGCCGTTCGGCAGAACATTCCTCCTAGCTTACTGCGAGGTTCTTCAATGGAGATAGTCAATGACCATACAAAACCCAACACCATGGGCAATGCCCAGGGATGCCAAAAAGCTGATGCATGTCGCGCTCGGCAACACGCCGGCCGATCTGGCGGTCGTCAATGCAACCTTATTGAATGTATATACGGGCGAGCTGCTAAAAAATCAATCTATCAGCGTCGCTGACAAATGGATTGCCTATGTCGGGGAAAACGCACAGGATACCATCGGACCTGAAACCATCGTCATTGATGCCACCGGCAAAACCGTTATACCAGGATTGATCGATGGCCACACACATCTTGGGTGGATGTGTCCTATTGAGGAATATTTACGCTATATCATCCCTGGCGGTACCACAACCATTGTCACAGAGACATTGGAGCCTTATCCGGTGGGCGGACTCCATTCGGTTTTGGAATTTCTGGCATCCCTGGAGGAACAGCCCGTAAAATTTCTTGCCACGGCCCCTGCCATGGCTTCTATCAGCACACAGGCCGGCCATATGCCGATCCAGGATTTAAAACAGCTGCTTTCTTACGCCAATGTCGTTGGATTGGGAGAATCCTATTGGCAGAATGTTTTGCAGGAGCCAGATACCCTGCTACCGCGTTTTGCAGAAACACTGGCCTGTGGAAAAATTCTGGAAGGTCATTCCGCCGGCGCCAGTGAAAAAAAGCTAAACGCATATATTGCCGCAGGGATCACATCCTGTCACGAACCCATCAAGGCTGATGAGGTGTTACAGCGATTACGTTTGGGAATCCATGTCATGGCACGGGAAGGAAGCATTCGGAGAGATCTTAAGGAAATCGCAAAGATAAGCAGAACCAAGGTCGATTTGAGAAGACTGGTACTGGTCACAGACGGGATTCATCCCGAGGATCTTCTGGACAAAGGTTACATGGAGTATATCGTTCAAAAAGCCATCGATTATGGCTTCGAGCCGGCAGTTGCCGTCCAGATGGCCACCCTGAATGCAGCGGAACATTTTGGCGTGGATCACTGGGTTGGCGGCATTGCCCCCGGCCGATTTGCCGACATGCTGCTTATTCCTGACATAACCACTATCCGCCCGGAGACAGTCATCAGCAATGGCCGAATCGTGTTCGACAACAACACCCTCATGATTCCACCGCGCCCGCATCCATTTTCGGTGAAAAGTCGAAACAGTATTGAGCTCTCCAAAAAGTTCAAATCTGGTGACTTCGCGCTTGAATCCGTATCCCAATCACCCACAGCAACTGTTCGGGCTATGGAACTGATTACCGATCTGGTCACAAAAGAAATTCAACTGGAGCTACCGCTAATAGATGGCAAGATTTCTATCAGCAAACATCAGAATCTGCAGAAGATTGCTGCCATCGATCGAACCCATCGTCCCGGCAAAACCTTTGTCGGTCTTATAAAAGAATTCGGTCTCCAATCAGGTGCGCTCGCCAGCAGTTCGGCCTGGGACACGTCTGATATTATCGTCATCGGCGCCAATGACGAGGATATGGCAGTTGCCGTAAACCGTATTCATGCCTTGCAGGGTGGATATGTTTTATGTGATAAGGGCCGGGTTGTGGCCGAAGTTCCTATGCCCATATGGGGTTTGATATCCGAAGTCCCCATACAAGAACTGGTTACGCAATTGTCATCCTTGAAAGCTGCGCTCGCAGATCGCGGCGTCCCGTTTCCGGATCCTTTATTGACAATTATCACGCTGACAGGGGCGGCCATACCCTTTCTCAGGATATGTGAAGATGGGTATGTAAACCTGAAAAACGGTACAACGCATGGTATCGATGTGTTATGAAATTGATGTGAGATGCGGGATGCGGGATACGGTGTGTGATGAAAATCGCCTGAATCCTGAACCCTGAATCCTTCACTCTAGCACCCTTTCCCGCAATTAATCGGGAGAAGAGTGAAGTAT
>JASJGV010000565.1:0-2648 GCA_033791325.1 Desulfobacterales bacterium
CTTTTCTGACAACCCCTATAATGGGACCACGCATTTACCCGTGGGGATCCATTTTTACCGAGGGATAGTTCCCGAAATGTGCAGTTACCTGGTGGAAAGATGTTTCAATTTCTCTGACCTCTTTCATCCGCTGGGGGTCGAGATATAAGCGATACAGGGTATCCACTGCATTGCGTGGTCGCCCGAGAATTTTTGTCTCTATCTGGAAAAGCGCTTGAATCGATTTATCGGACACCGGGTATCCTTTATCGTCTTTGGGTATATGATGGTCCATGGAGAGATTTGAGATATTGTTGATGTCAACAAGCTTGACAACACCCAGGGGCGTCATGATCAGGTTGCCCACACCGGCAAGATCTGGAATGGTGCCTGTTTTCATGATTAAGTTTTTGATGCAATCGACGAATGAGGCCAGGTTTTCAAGTGTGGTATTCAGTGCCCCTTCATGGGCGCCTTTCATCATACTTTCGATTTTCAGTAATGCATTCTCATGCCATGGGTCGACAGCTTCTCCAGGTACATACTCTTGAAGGCCGCACAGCAGAATGCCTTTCTTACGCCCCCGTGTATAATCCACCATAAATTCAGATGATACGGCATAATGGGATTTCGTCAGCCACCGTTGAAGAAATTTGTAATGGTCTATTTCTTTCTGGACAGCGCGCCGGGAAGAGAATTTATTTTTGAAAATTCTGAGCATGGCAACCGGTTGTGCAATGGGGAACATGCGAATGCCATGCTGAATGACACCCCTGGTTTCAAGGGTAATGTCTGACAGTTTCAGGACCTGCATCAATCGAGACCGGAGCCCTTCCCTGAAGTGGTTGCGGAAAAAATACTTGCAAGGGTGTTTGATGAAATTCAGTGCCAGGATGTCTTCGTGCGAAAGGGTCGGCTTGTTTCGGATGTCGGGTTTCATTTTATTCCAACATGTCCTCTGCAAAGTTTTCAATCCAGACCGTTTTCACCTTTGCCTTCTGGATGAGGTAGTCTCTGGCGGATCCATATGTTTTGGTGATGTGTTCTATTGCAGCCACTATAGCGGTTTTTGGTGCCGTCAAGTAATCCATTAACTTTTCAGGGTCAACGCCCACTTTTCGCAGGTTATTTTGAATACCCCGTACCTGATCCGCATTATAGATGTTCGACAGGGCATGATCATGAATCACCCACTTTTCAGATACGCCCAAGGTCAGGAGAATCAAGGCCGCACATATGCCGGTGCGGTCTTTTCCCGCAGTGCAATGAAACAGAAGCGGGCGGGAAGATTGCCGGGTCAAACGTTTGAAGAAATGATGCCACGTGTCAGGGAATGCGTCGATTTTTTCAATGTAGGCCTTCGTCATGAAGTCCTGTGTAAACCAGCTGGTGTCGCCTTTCATAACCCGGGTAATAGCCTCGGTGGGCTCCATTGTTTTGTTTACGATGGGCAGGTGCAGGTATTGCAGAGATGTATTTTCCGGCAAACGGTTTGGCTGGCGCGCTATTTCTTCTGTTGAACGAAAGTCACAAATGGTCTGGATGTCGAGTTCGTTCAGCACTTGGTGGTCGTTTTCCGTCAATAGCGCCAGGTGTCCGGAGCGAAAAATCTTGCGCCATTTGACCCGGTTGTGCCTGCTGGTGGGATACCCGCCGATATCTCGAAAATTGACGGCACCATCGAGCATGATTCTGCGCTCATGATCCGCATTTTCAATATAGAGATCGCTTGGCTTCATGGGATTATTTACGATGCTACTTTCAGAACGATCAGCGCATCAACTGCCACGGGTCGTCCCTCGATCAGTTTGATCGGGTTAATATCAATTTCACCGACAGCATCATTTTCCAGCCCGATCCTGCCGAGAGCGATCAGAAGCTCTGCCAGAGCGTTTCGGTCTACCGGTGGTTTTCCCCTGAAGGACTCCAGGATTTTTTTCCCCCGTATATTTTCCATCATGTCCATGGCATCAAAGGTGGTGATGGGGGCCACCCGGATTGTCACATCGTCCAGTATTTCTGCCAGGACGCCGCCGAGTCCAAACACCACACACGGGCCAAACTGACTGTCGCGTTTGAGACCCGCCATCAGTTCGCGGTTACCCCTGAGCATCTGTTGAACCAGTACTTCAGTTATCGGGATAGTGCTTTCCGCAAAAAGTTTGTTGTAGGCCGATCTTACCTGGGCCTCATCCTTGAGATCGAGTCGTATCAGGTCAAGTTCGGTTTTGTGTTGAAGATTCTCTCCAGAGGCTTTTAGTACAACCGGGTAACCAATGGAATTTGCGGCTGAGACAGCCTCATCGAGGGTTTTTGCCGTTTCTTCACGGGTGGCAGGAATCCCATAGGCTGAAAGCACCTGTTTTGATTCAAATTCCGACAGGTTGTCTGCGCCTCTTTTAACGGCATCTTCGATAATCTTCATCTGATTTCCTTTTTGTAACCTTTTAACATCGCACTTGGCCCCTTGAGCTTTCGGAACTTCGAACCCTTCATTTGGATCAACCATTCTGGAGATGATCCAAAATAGAGAACATGGTTCAGGAGGCCGCTATCAATACCAGATCAAAAACCATATAGGATTTGCGGTATCCCGTCAAACGGGAATACAAGATTGAAAAAAATAGATACAGGTGATATAAAAGAATCATAAATGTGACTTATAGGGG
>JASJGV010000566.1:0-3893 GCA_033791325.1 Desulfobacterales bacterium
GCACCTGGGGGTCGGCGAGGAAGCGGGCCTGCAGGCGCGTCTTGCCAGTGGCCATCGGGAACGGGCCAGCGTTGGCCGGGCTGAGCTGCACGGTGTTTTCGTCGTCTTCGTCGAGCAGCATGTAGGAACGGTCGGCGGACAGGGCCAGCTCGAAGAGCGTGCCAACGAAGCAGCTGCCGGGCTCGATGATGGCGAAGAGGCTCTTGGCCATATTGTCGAGCAGCCGAAGAGTATCTTCATCAGCAAATAAGTTAGACCCCCAAAAACCGCCAACTGCGCTGATTATCTGATCTGCAATACGTCCAGAATCAGACGGTGTAGCCTCAATTTTCTGACCTACAAGGTCCAGGTTCTCCCGGATCATCTCCTCGTCCCTGAAGTCGGAAATAACACCTGCGATATATGGATTCTGAAGGTTGAAAAGGTAGGCTTTGTGCATGATCTTATGGTCTCCTGGCACGGCACGGTTCAGCTTTTCAATCCGCCACTGGGGTACCGGGTCATCTGAACTACTCCTTAAAACGACCGGTCTTGCTCCTTTCATGCTGATTATTCCCATACCCGACGCGGCTGCTTCCCTTAACGCCATGTTCACTGTGGGGTAGTTGAAAATATTAATGGCCGGCATGGCCACGTCATAATGTCCCAGTTTAACTGCTCTCAACAGATTGTTCTGTACATCACTGTGCAGGGATACACCCAGGAAGCGGGCTTTCCCCATTTGCTTCATTTCTTGGAAGACCTCATATATGGTTTCATCCTCCAGTTCTTCAGGCAAGCGTACCCCATGGGGGCAGTGCAGTATGTCAACATGGTCCGTGCCAAGGCGATCCAGGCTTTCATCCAGGGTCCTGTGCATGGCTTCTTTGATTTTCACTTTCCACTCATTTCGGTATCCGTATTCCTTCCTTACAAGGTAATTAAGATAAGCATCGGACAATTGTTTCTCCTGGGAACCAAAATAATTAAAATGATAGCCTGGTTCCAATACACCACGCTTGCGGATCAGCTCCCCGGTTTTCGCTATCAATTCATTCTGTTTAGCTGATGGAAGTCCCTTATAAATATCCTGGCACAGCTGGTAGAGTTCAGAATAATAGGCGCTGAGCTTTGTGGAGATAAACAGCTTGTCCCTTCCCACTTGTTTCAGTAATTCACCAACTCCTTTCTCGGACTCACCATTCCCATAATACCATGCCGTATCCACATAATTCACTCCTCTGTCCACCGCTGTTTTTATGAACTGGTAGTTTGTGGGACTGAGCCCTCCGGCGCCGATCACCATGGCTGAGACCATCATCCCGGTGTCGCCCAGCCGCCGGTATTCCATTCCTTCCTGCCTGTTCCTCCATTCCATTTCGCGGATGTTTCGCTGAATTCCTGTAGGATACCCGGCCTCTGCTTTCAGTTTGCCTGTGCTCACCGCACCAACGGCAAGGGCAATGCCTTTCATAAAGTTCCTTCTGCTATTCATAAAATTTGTATTTTACATTTTTAGCTCGCCGAAATATTCAGGTAAATATACAAAAAACCGTTCTTAAGACCCATCCGCTATTATTGCCTTGTATTTATTGCAAATAGGTTCCTGAATTAAAGGTGAAGATTTCTGAATCTGTACGAGCACTATTCATTATTTTCAATAATTCTTTCACCTTTTCCGGATTTTCAGCGGCCAGGTTATTTTCTTCACCAACATCATTACTGAGCTTGTACAGTTCCGTCCTTGTTTTTTCAGGGTCAAAAACATCATATTGCACCAGTTTCCAATCTCCTTCTCGAAGTGATTTTCTTCCACCTTTCTCATGAAACTCCCAGTACATATATTCATGCACCTTTTGTTTTTCTTTGTTACCCAATAAGGTTGGGAGAAAAGATATACCGTCAATTTCTTCGGGTGTTTTGGCACCGGTAATTTCAGCTAAGGTTGGAAACACATCCCAGAATGCAGAGATGTGGTCAGTTTCACTTCCAGCCTCAATTTTACCGTTCCATACGGCAATCATCGGCACGCGGATACCGCCTTCATACAAATCGCGTTTATAACCTTTCAGTGGTCCGTTACTGTTAAAATAGTCTGGATCTGCCCCACCTTCCTGGTGCGGGCCATTATCTGAGGTAAAAATAATAATGGTATTATCGTAAATTCCCAATTCTTTTAGTTTTGCAATAATTTCTCCTACCTGCATATCAAGGTAATCTACCATTGCGGCAAAAGCAGCGTGTGCTTCATTCTGTGTACCATAACCCCCTATTCTGAATTCTTCTTCACCTGCATCCACTCCTTCATAGATAATTTCAGGCTCGAATTTACCCCTGTATTTTTCCATATAATCCTCTGGTGCAAATAATTCGGCATGTGGGATAATGGATGGATAATACATAAAAAAGGGCCTGTCCTTGTTTTCTTCCAGAAATTTCATGGCGTGTTTCTGAATTACCTCCGGGCCATAGTCACCGGTTTGTGTGCCTGCATTCCCTTCCAGCGTCACTTTTTCCTGGTTGTGCCACATGTGGTAGGGGTAGTAATGATGTCCGATGCGTTGACAGTTATATCCATAAAATTCATCGAATCCCTGTTTGTTGGGGTCGCCTTCCGATCCGGGATAACCAAGCCCCCATTTGCCAAATGCACCGGTTACATAACCTGCTTCCTGCAATGCTTCGGCCATGGTTACTGCTTTTGCTTCAAGTGGATATTGCCCCTCGGGCAGAATCTCTTTGTTGCCACGAATGAAGGTGTGGCCAGTATGTTTACCGGTCAAGAGCGATGAACGGGAAGGAGCGCAGACTGTAGAACCGGAATAATGCTGTGAAAACAACATACCTTCGGCAGCCAGCTTGTCAATGTTGGGTGTTTCGAAATGAGTCTGCCCGTAACAGCTTAAATCACCATAGCCTAAATCATCAGCAAGAATATAAATGATATTTGCTTTTGATTCAAGCTGCTGTTTTGTTGTATTACTGCATGAAAAACCAGTAAAAATCAAGGCTATTTGAATTACGAATAATATTGTATTTTTCATTTGATTGATTTGTTTATTTTCAACATATAATTAGAACTCCCGATTATGGAATTGTCAATTTTCATTGTATTTTATGAATACGACATCATTGCCAGGAATCTCAAAAACGAATGACTCCTTGTCTTCAATTGTATTTTTACCCCAAATATCGAATAAGCGATAAGATGCATCTTTATTCAGTCCCAGATTCTCTTTTTCAATTTCAATAAATTCCAAATAAGGATTGCGGTTAAATACTCCAATCCAACCTTCATTTGGACTATTTCTAACAGGTGTTTTCCAAACATCAACCTGTGTGGCATAAGTAGAAAATCGCTTTACCAACTCACCCGTTACTCCATTTTGATTACAGGCCAGCATATCTGCATTGGTAATTAATTCAAAAACTATTTTAGGCGAAGTTGTTACGGCACCTCCCATAAAAAGAGGAGACGCTGCCATGGCTCGTTGAGTTATAAATGTTTTCTTTTGGGAGTAACTAAAATTATCCATACGTTCGTAACCTCTCGAAGAATTTAGCTTGTTTAGAGTTAAAGGATAGTTAATTCGAATATGACCAAAGGGAATCATATCCATGTCTAACCAAAATCCTTTATCGGCATATGGTAATATTTGTTCCCAACGTTCAAAATTGATGTCAATGTCTTTTTGCAAATCCCAAACGTCACGCGAAATCCTTATCATATCTGCCCTCTGATACGTTTCGTAATACTCGGGATTAATATCATCTCCGGGTGAAATACTCAATGCAATGTCTCGTCCTGTTTTTTCCAAGGCATCTGCAACCGCATTAATTTCCCGGGGCTTATGCACAATGTCGTCGTATTTTATAAAGTCAACTCCCCATTTTGCCATCAACTCCAATACACT
>JASJGV010000567.1:0-10066 GCA_033791325.1 Desulfobacterales bacterium
TGGTATAAATAATACATGCGCCCGTAGCTCAGTGGATAGAGCGTCAGCCTCCGGAGCTGAAAGCCGCTGGTTCGAACCCAGCCGGGCGTACCAATAAAAACAAGGGTTTAGGATGTTTTCTAAACCCTTGTTGCTTTGATAAATATATGATATCATTATGGTACGCCCGGCTGGGATCGAACCAGCGGCTTTCAGCTCCGGAGGCTGACGCTCTATCCACTGAGCTACGGGCGCATGTGGCATAAGTAGTTTAAGAGGGTGTACATGTCAAGTGCAAAGGTTTAGCGGGAGGAGCTGAGAGAGACACACCTTGGCTTCGCCTATTACGTAGAGGGAGCCGGCAATGCAGATGACATCATCGGGTGCTGCGTGGCTGACGGCCTGTTGTACGGCCTGGTGCACATCCGGCAGGAGGGTAATGTCTTTTCCATATTTTCGGGCTTCAGTGTACAGCGTTTCAGGGGGAAGCCCCCGATCGATTTGTGGCCGGGTGAATATCACCTTTTGAGCGATCGGGATAAGCGCCGACAACATGGCTTTATAGGGCTTGTCATCCAATATGCCGATGACCATCGTAATGGGACGTTGGTTTGTCTCCTGGGCCAGAAATGCTGCCAGATTTCGGGCGGCAACCAGATTGTGAGCCCCGTCCAGGATGATCCTGGGAGATTCGGAAACAATTTCAAGCCTGCCGGGCCAGTGAAGATCGGACAAGCCCTGTCTGCAGTCCCGTTCGGAGATGAAAGCTCCGGTACGACTCAGGAGTTCGCAGGCGGCCAGCGAAATGGCGGCGTTATCGATCTGATGCCGACCCATGAGGCTGGTTTTCATGTCGGACCATTGATTATGAATGCCGAAAAAACTAAATGTTCCCCCTGATTTCCGGCGAACCTTAAAGTCTTTTCCCAGACGGAAGACAGGGGCTGATTTTGCGTCAGCGATATCATTCAATATGGACAGCGCTCCTGGTTGCTTGACGCCTGTTACAACGGGTACGCCTTCTTTGATGATACCTCCCTTTTCAGCGGCAATTTGTGCCAGGGTGTTGCCCAGGTAATCCTGGTGCTCGAGGGACAGGTTCGAAATAATACTGACAACCGGCTTGACAATATTGGTGGCATCGAGTCGACCACCCATGCCGGTTTCAATGACGGCCCAGTCAACCCCCTTTCGATCGAAATCATAAAAAGCCATGGCGGTCGCAAACTCGAAAAAGGTGGGTTCCCGGGATCCATGATAGACGTTTTTAACTGCTTCGTAGGCTGCCACTACGCCGGCATCGGATATGTGTCTGCCATTAATGCTGATCCGTTCATTGAAAGTTACCAGGTGGGGGGAGGTATATAGACCGGTCCGGTAACCGGCGGCATTCAAGATAGAAGCGATACCCGAGGCGATGGAACCTTTCCCGTTGGTACCCGCCACATGGATGCAGCCGAAATGATCCTGCGGATTCCCAAGTTCTTCCAAAATACGCCTGATGGTTGAAAGTCCCATTTTGATACCGAATCTTCTGAGACTGTACATGGCATGCAGGCAGTTTTTGTAATCTTTTTTTGCATTCATTGATATTCATTACCTTACAGCTGAAATAAAAAAAGCCCGGCAGGTTGTGGAAACGCTGCCGGGCAAAAAAATGAGCAAAAGCTTATCGGTACCTGCGTCTTGAAGCAGCTATCCGCTGACGTCGCAGCGCTTCACGCTGTTTTCTTCGTCTGTATTCACTCGGTTTTTCATAACTTTTTTTGAGTTTTAACCGTTTGAAAAGTCCGTCGTTCTGAATTTTTTTCTTCAAAATCCGCATGGCTTTTTCAAGGTCGTTGTCATAAACCTTTACTTCAATAGCCTTCAAACTTCATCGCCCCCTTTTCCCCACGAAATATGCAATAGCATTCTCGATCGTTGATTATGTAAACACGAATTTATAATGACTTATGGAACAAATTGCAAGCAAAAAATTGATACCACGGATGGTTGTTTGCTTTGACGACCCGCCTACAGCTTTGAAAGCAGTTCGTCGGTGACAATCTTGACACCCGGTTCACCATTCAAGGTGATATACTTGAGGCCTTCTCCCTGTCCCGCAAGATCTCTAAAATAATAAGCCGAAGCCAATGTGCCCACTTGGTCATCGTAATAGATATTGTGACGTTTGCTGATGGCCTCTTCATCCTGGTCATCGGAGCGTGTTTTCAGTTCACCACCGCAGACACGGCATTTGTCCCCGTCAGGTTTGATGGCATCGATAAAGATATTGTTAGGGTGGTTATTGTCGTTCACACACAGTCTGCGGCCCATAATTCTGTTCTTGGCTATTTCGCGGTCGAGCAGGATTTCCACGACAATATCAAGCCGCATGCCCGCGGCCTTGAGGGCCTCGTCCAGTTTGATAGCCTGGTTCTTGTTTCTCGGAAAACCATCCAGCAGCCATCCATCTTTACAATCATCTCGTTGCAGGCGGTCGAGAATCATGGGGATGGTAATATCGTCCGGGACAAGATCGCCCTTGTCGATGTACGCTTTGGCCTGGGCCCCGAGTTCGGTGCCATTGGAAATGTTCTCACGAAAAATAGCACCGGATTCGATGTGGGGAGTATGGTATTTATCCTTGACGATAGAACCCTGTGTACCTTTGCCACTGCCATTTGGACCGAAAAACAAAATATTCATATCTGTCTCCTTTCCTTTATTTGAATGTCTTTCGTGCTTTAAAGTGCGAGAAACATTCAAATAGTATAATGATTTCAATTAACGATCACACTTGTTTCGGTTGAAGGGTGTAGCCTGTTAGGTATTGTGTGTGGTCACGTACGGTCTACTCCTACAGCCTTGACGTCTTGACTCTGAAGACCTCAGGTTTTTGCAACGCTGGGGTCTATTCACCTGAGTAATTAAAGTTTCTACAAAAACCGATTGTCAATGTCAAGCTTCAAGGGTGTGCATGGGGCAATTACGTCTGCGGCAAATTTGAGTGCCTCTTTCCGGGTCCTAATCCGGCCGGCAAGTTGACCCTCTCTTGTCCGTGCTAAAATCTGTTTGAACAAGGCAGAAGGTGTCAGATGCAGGTGATGGACCAGATCATGGCCGGATATGAGAGAGGGAATTTCAAGGGACGGCCTGTAGTCGTCTTCATACCGGTGGGCCAGTTCCGTCACAAACAGCTCAAATTCCGGGCCCGTGGTATGTGTAAAAATCTGTTTGGCCCGCATATCGGCGAGGGAAAGCAGGAGTATGTCTGCGGTAACACCATGCGTTTTCATGAAAAACCGGGTGATACCTCTTTGGGTCAGGGTCCTTTTTTGCCTGGCGTTAAACAGAAACAACGGTCCGAGATGACATTGAACTATCTTTGCGGTACGTTCGATCTCTTTGCGGGAAAATCGGAGCCTGCTACCAATGTTTGTCACCATCCGGCCGCCGGTGGACTCATGACCTTTAAAACTGACATGACCATCACCGGTCCGGTGTATGCTCAGTGGTTTGCCTATGTCGTGTAGCAATGCCGCCAGTTTCAGGCGGGTTTGTCGGTGCGTATCCATGGCTTTCATCAATGGCTGATGACCCGGGTCGTAATTTTGATCCCGGCTTGTTAATGCCTCCATGTGATCCACTGTTCGGATCGTATGTTCAAATACATCGAAGTCGTGGTATCTGTTTTGAAGGCAGCCCTTCATCGCAGCCATTTCCGGTAAGACCGTAAAGAGAATTTTTGCATCGGTCATTTTTTGCAGCCATTCATGGGTGTCTGATGCCTGGAGAATGCCGAACAGTTCCGACCGGATCCGCTCGGCGGCGGTTGTCGAAATCAGATGGGCGTTGCTCCGAATTGTTTGGAGGGTCTGTATATCTATTTGGAAGCCGAGTTGGGCTGCGATTCGAAATGCTCTCAGGAGGCGCAGGGGGTCTGCCTGGAAACAGGTTTTCGAAATCTGTCGGATCTGTCTATCCTGAATATCCTGAAGCCCATTAGTAACGTCGATGACCTTTGCTGAAAACGTTTCATAGGCCAATGCGTTGACTGTAAAATCCCGATGGTTCAGATCTTCTTCAATAGTGGCGCCCTGCAGGGGGGAAATGTCGAAGATACGTTTTTGGGTGACCACGCGAAACAGGGGGTGTGCCTGTTTGCCCATAACGATGACACGGCTGTTCAGTTTCGTGGCCAGTTCATGCGCAAACAGCTCTGGTTCACCATGCACTGCGATATCTACATCCGTGGGGAATCTGCCGAGAAAGTGATCCCGCAGACAGCCGCCCACAATATAAACGCCCTTTCTAACGGGGAGAGCATCTATGTTGAAATTCATCATGACCCTGCAACCGTATGCGATTTTTTATAAAGCCGTCAATAAAAGACTTGTTATGCTGGAAAGCGAGGATGCTCGAAAGCTGGGATGCTGCTGTCTGCTTATAGCCTTCGGCCACCCTTGAACCCTCGGATCCTTGTATCCTTATCCCTTTCTACCAAAAAATTGAAGGAAGAACCAAAAATATCAGCGCTGGAATTTGTTTGATCATATTGAAGACCCCGAAACAAGCCAGGGGAAAAGGGCCTGCTTTTGCGGTTCAACTGTGGAATTTCCAAGATGTTTACACCAAAAAGCTTGACAGCTAACGAATCATGAATTATCTATACCCGTAAATCAAGGCAACGAACCCGCCTTTTGAAAAAACCTGCAACCCATCTCAAGTGCTGTGATGAGCGTCCTGTCGACGCTGCAACCCGTTGATACAATTGTTTCAGGCACGGTCATGGATTCTATTTCCTACCTGTTTAGGCGTATTAAACGGTTCGGGGGCAGGGATTGGCCATATTATCCCGAGGGGTTGTAAAAACATCTGCAAGGTTAAGAATATCACGAAGCATTCGAAATTTCCTCGACACGACTAGCAGACTCTAAGCCGCCTGCAATTTAGTTTCTTTTTACACTGCTGATATCGATCGGTTCTGTAAATTCAGGCGTCGATGCGGGGCTCGATATATGGTTGAAACAATTGGTAAAATATGTTGAAAAGGTATCCGAGAGACAATCGTCACAGAGCGTCATATTAATTAATGAGGTAGGTAATCCATGAATATTGTTGAATTAAAAGAACAGAAAATCAGTCAACTCGCCAAAATGGCCAAGGAGCTCAAGATCGAGCAAGCTGCCGGTATGCGTAAGCAGGAGCTTATCTTTGCTTTGCTTCAGGCCCAAATAGAGAAAGATGGACTGATATTTGGAGAAGGCACACTGGAAATTCTTCCGGACGGTTTCGGCTTTTTGCGGGCACCTAATTACAACTACCTGCCGGGCCCGGATGACATATACGTGTCTCCATCGCAGATTCGGCGGTTTAATTTGCGTACCGGTGACACTGTTTCGGGCCAGATCCGTCAGCCCAAGGAATCCGAGCGATATTTTGCACTCCTGAAAGTGGAGGCCGTCAACTACGAAGACCCGGAAGTTGCCCGGGACAAAATTCTTTTTGATAATCTGACGCCGCTGTATCCGGATAAGAAAGTGAACCTCGAGTCAGACAAGGATAACTACTCGACGCGTATTATGGACCTCATGACGCCCATCGGTTTTGGACAGAGGGGATTGATCGTATCTCCACCCAGAACAGGCAAGACCATGTTGCTCCAGTTCATTGCCAATAGTATCGTAGCCAGTCACAAGGATGTTGAGCTGTTTGTATTGTTGATTGATGAGCGACCTGAAGAGGTTACTGACATGGAAAGATCGGTCAGAGGGGAAGTGATCAGTTCCACCTTTGACGAACCTGCTGAAAGACATGTTCAGGTGGCTGAGATGGTGATTGAAAAGGCCAAGAGACTCGTGGAGCACAAAAAGGATGTCATTATTCTGTTGGACAGCATTACGCGATTGGCCAGAGCATACAACTCTGTCATGCCACCCAGCGGGAAAATACTCTCGGGCGGTGTGGATTCAAATGCTCTTCAACGCCCAAAGAGATTTTTCGGCGCGGCACGAAACATAGAGGAGGGTGGCAGTCTCACCATCATTGCAACCGCACTCGTCGATACCGGCAGTCGTATGGATGAGGTTATTTTTGAAGAATTCAAAGGGACCGGCAACATGGAGCTCCAGCTGGACAGAAGACTCGCGGACAAACGACTCTTTCCGGCCATCGACATCAATAAATCAGGGACGCGAAAAGAAGAACTGCTGCTTGATGAAAAGACTCTAAACCGCGTATGGATATTGAGAAAATTACTTTCTTCTTTAAACCCGGTGGATTCACTCGAATTTTTACTTGAAAAAATGACCGGAACAAAGGATAATAAAAAATTTCTGGAATCTATGAACGCATAACAGGGGGTTAAAATTTAATGAAAGCGGACATCCATCCGAAGTACACGGAAACAAGCATCAAATGTGCATGTGGCAACATCTTGGAGGTTGGTTCGACCAAAGAGAATATCAGTGTTGAGATTTGCTCGAAATGTCACCCTTTTTTCACCGGAAAACAAAAGCTCATCGATACGGCTGGCCGTATTGAAAGATTTCGGAGAAAATACGAAAAATTTCAAAAAAAAGTGGAAAACTGAACCACAATTTCGAGACCTGACCCAAACCCAAACCCAAAAGCACGAAACCAGGCGTTTTCGTGTTTTTGTGTTTAACGCCCACTGACCCGGTCCGGCTGATTGCAAGGCTATCAGCCATCTCAAAAAAGGGTTTTGGTTCCCCGCAAAAAGCGCGGGATCTTCGTCAATTCAAGGCGGCCCCGAACTTCAATCCGCAGGCGCCCGCAGGAAGTGCCCTTGGGGTGCATACTGCAGTATTCCAAGGATTTGACGCAAGGGACCAAAACAGAAATTGGGCCAAGAAACTTTTTTGAGATAGCTTATAATCAGTTATGCGGAGTAAGCAGGGCTAATGGATCCAACAGACACGATGGGTAAAGCAGATAACCATGTTTGATAAATTGACCGGCATCGAAAAACGATATCATGAACTCGAAGGGCTTCTGAGTGATCCCAAAATAATTCAGGATTATGAGTTGTACCAGAAGTATGCCCGGGAGCATTCAGAGCTCAGCAAAATTGTTAAGGTGTTCAAGATCTATCAGACGGTTGCTGTGGGAATTGATGAGAGCTTGGAACTTCTCAATGATGATGATCCTGAAATCAACAAGCTGGCACGGGATGAGATCGACCGTTTGAATGAAGAAAAGGTGCTTCTGGAAGAAGAGCTCAAGCAGCTTCTGATCCCCAAGGATCCCTTGGACGGAAAGAATGTCATTATCGAAATCAGGGCTGGTACCGGGGGAGAGGAGGCAGGACTTTTTGCCAGTGACCTTTTTCAAATGTACCAGCGTTTTGCCGAGATTGCGAGCTGGAAGGTGGAGATTCTGGGTCATCATGCAACGGGTGTTGGTGGTCTGAAAGAAGTCATCGCGATTGTTAAGGGCCAGAATGCCTACAGCCGCCTCAAATACGAGAGTGGGACCCATCGTGTTCAACGGGTACCTGCTACGGAAACCCAGGGGCGGATACATACCTCCGCTGTTACTGTGGCGGTCTTGCCCGAGGCGGAAGAGGTGGATATAGATATCGAGCCAAACGAGATCAAGGTCGATGTTTACAGAGCGACAGGACCGGGAGGACAATCCGTCAATACGACGGATTCTGCCGTACGTCTCACCCATCTTCCCACCGGTCTTGTGGTTACCTGCCAGGATGAGAAATCCCAGCACAAGAACAAGGCCAAGGCAATGAAAGTTTTGAGTGCACGTCTGCTTGACGCCAAAATACGGGAACAGAACGAAAAACGTTCCGAGGAGCGCAAAAGCATGGTGGGCACCGGTGACAGAAGCGAACGGATCCGAACCTACAATTTTCCCCAGGGAAGGGTAACGGATCATCGCATCGGTCTCACCCTGTACAAGCTGGACAGCATCCTGCAGGGAAATATCACCGAAATAGTGGATGAACTGACAACCTATTACCAGGCCCAGGCATTGAAGAATGAACATTCAGGCGACGGACAGGAAAAACCCTTGGACCATTCTTAAGCTACTCGATTGGGCGACATCCTATTTTAAATCACACGATATCGATAGTCCCAAATCCACTGCTGAAATATTGTTGTCTCATGCACTGCAACTGCAACGGATCGATCTTTACCTGCAATATGATCGACCCTTGAACAGGGATGAGCTTTCGGTATTCAAAAAACTGATTCAACGTCGGCGAAACAGAGAACCCGTAGCTTACATTGTGGGAAGCAAGGAATTCTGGTCGCTGCCTTTGGTGGTTACACGGGATGTCCTGATTCCCAGACCCGATACAGAGTGCCTGGTGGAAACGGCCCTGGGCATTCTGGCGCGCGAATCCGCTGGTTCGTCTCTTCGAATTCTCGATCTGGGAACCGGCTCAGGCGCTATTATTCTTTCCATTGCTTCCCAGGTTCAGGGTCCTGTCTATTTTGCTTCTGATATTTCGGAAAAGGCAACAGCTCTTGCCAGAGCCAATGCTGTGGAAAATAGATTGCCCCATATTCATTTTTTTACGGGAAGCTGGTTGGCGCCTTTGCGAGCATCGGCCAAGCCTTTTGATCTGATCGTATCGAATCCGCCCTATATTCCAAGTGCTGAGATTCCCAACCTGCAGGCTGAGATTTGTCGTTACGAGCCCTTGTCGGCCCTCGATGCTGGTGCCGAAGGTCTGGTGTGCCTGGGGCATCTTGTCCAGAATGTGTGGCCATACCTGAAACCGGGCGGCCACCTGATTATGGAGATTGGATACAACCAGAAAGAGGCTGTTACGGCAATGGCCGGCGCCGATGGACATTACGAGGCCATATCCGTTCGGAAAGACTATGGCGGACATGATCGGGTGGTGAGTATGAAAAAGAGGGTTTGAGGGGGATACAAGGGTGGTACAAGAGTCCAAGGGGGATACAAGGGTTTGAGGGTTGAAGGGGAAGACCAATGACGCTTCGCTGCCATTTACTTCGTGTCATTCATTGTGGCTATCAGCTATAGGCAACAATAAATGACGTGCGAAAGGGCAAATGTCGTCCGAATGATAAAAGTCGCACGAAGTGCAAATATTACCCTCCAAACCTCCAACCCTTAAAACCTCCAACCCTGCCCTAAAAAAAGGTTGCATCCCCAAAATGGATTTGTTACAAATCACTGTTTAATAATAACACACAAAAACCACACGCTTTTGGACCTGTTTCCCGGTGCTTCAGATGGAAATTATTCCATTGAAGTCGGATTCAGGGAGGATATAAGCGAAGGGAAAACCAAGAGAAAAGGAGAGAAACATGGCGTACATTACGATGAAAGAATTCCTGGAGGCCGGCGTTCATTTCGGTCATCAGACCAAACGATGGAACCCCAAGATGAAACCTTATATCTTCGGGGCAAGAAACGGCATCTATATTATCGATCTGCAAAAGACTGTCCGGATGTTCAGGACTGTTTATGACTTCATTATTGATACCGTTGCAAAAGGAGAGTCCGTATTATTTGTTGGAACCAAAAAACAGGCTCGGGAATCTGTTTATGAAGAATCGAATCGATGCGAAATGTTTTATGTGCACAACCGGTGGCTTGGCGGCATGCTGACCAACTTCAAGACCATCAAGCAGAGCATTGATCGGCTCAACTATCTAAACACCATAGAAAATGACGGGTCCATCGAGCTGTTTCCCAAAAAAGAGAGACTGAAACTCGGCAAGGAACGCGTCAAACTCGACAACACACTGGGTGGGATTCGGAACATGACGAAACTTCCCGGGGCCATGTTTATTATCGATCCAAAAAACGAGGCCATTGCAGTTCGTGAAGGCAAGCGGCTGGGTATCCCGATTGTGGCTATAGTGGATACCAATTGTGACCCGGATGATATCGATTATATTATCCCTGGAAATGATGACGCCATCAGGGCCATACGATTAATTTCCTCCAGGATTTCCGATGCCTGTATTGAAGGAAGAGAGCTTCACGAGGAAAGGAAACAGGCAGCATCAGACAAAAAAATAGAAAAAGAGCTTACGGTTGAAGCGCCTGATGATCTGAAACCGGGTGAGAGAAAAGTTATTTC
>JASJGV010000568.1:0-4607 GCA_033791325.1 Desulfobacterales bacterium
CATCGAAGTTTGTCCAGCCCCATCATACGCAAGATATTATTCAAGACCATTTTTTGTACAATCCAACGAAGAAAAGACAAAACAGGCGGGGTCGGTAGCCGCCTGACATTGTAGGCGGAAGCGCGATATCCAATTCTTTCAGCCACACGAAAAACCCATTTACCTAAACGGGTTGCGTCTTTAAATTGAAGCTGAATAGCGGAATAGAATTTTTCCCAAATGCGTGGGACCGCAACGAATATGGTCGGTGACAACTCCCGGATATTTTCGGGAACCGTATCGGGTCCTTCTACAAAATTGACGGTTCCGCAGGATTTCAACGGTATAAGTATCGAAAACAGTCTCTCCATTATATGACACAGGGGCAGGAAAGAGAGTTGCTCATCTTTTTCATTGAACTCAAGAATTTTGTTGAATGTTTCGATCTGGTACATGCAGTTGAGATGGCTCACCATGGCCCCTTTGGGTGGGCCGGTGGTACCGGAGGTGTATATCAGAACCATGAGATCCTCCGGTTTTGATATATTGATTTCACGATCCCAAAGGTCAGGATCCTCCCTGATGTTTCTTCGACCCAATGCATACAGGTCTTCCATCATCATGACCTGGTCATCCGCAAATTCATGCAGCCCATCCGGATTGAATACGATGACCTTATCGATGGTGGGCGTACGCTCTCGCACCGCCAGGTATTTATCCAGCTGTTCCTCATTTTCAACAAACAGGAACCGTGTTGCGGAGTCCGTCACCAGATATTCCAACTGCTTGCTGGAATCGGTGGTGTAGACACCACTGGTGACGCCGCCGCTGCCGAGAATACCCATGTCGGCAAACAGCCATTCCTTTCTATTGTCGCTCACGATGGAACAGACATCTCCCCGGTTCAACCCCAGTGCCAGGAGCCCCATGCCGATTTCCCTGGCCTTCTCGCCGTAGTCTGCCCAGGTAAAGGACTCCCATATACCGAAATTCTTTTCCCGCATGGCGACTTTGTTCTCCAACTGCCCAACCCGATACCAGAACAGTTTCACTATGGTGTCGCAGCCTTCGATGATAATGGGGTCGTAATCTGGAGTGGTCATAATTTTATCGCCACGTTTTTCGTTTTTTCCACCGGCGTCTGCCGCGCACACCCTCATCTTTTATCCCCATGTAAAATTCCTTGATGTCATCACTATCCATCAGGTTTTCACAGGTGTCTTCCATTACGATACGGCCGTTTTCCAGAACGTAACCGTAGGCACTGTTTTGCAGCGCCATGTTGGCGTTCTGCTCAACCAGCAGTATGGTCATCTTCTGTTCTGTATTTAACTTTTTTATGATGCTGAAAATATCCTGAACGAAAAGGGGCGACAAACCCAGGGAAGGCTCGTCCAGCAGCATCAGTTTCGGCCTGGCCATCATGGCCCGTCCCAACACCAGCATCTGTTGCTGCCCGCCCGACAAATAGCCGGATTTCTGTTTCACACGATCTCTCAGGATGGGGAAATACGCGTAGACAATTTCCAGGTCATCCTTAATCGCTTTTCTGTCTTTGCGGCCGTAGGCCCCCATCAGCAGGTTTTCCTGAACCGTCAACAAGGGAAAGACCTCCCTCCCCTCGGGAACATGGGCGATGCCTTGCCTTGCCACCCAGTCCGGGTTCCGTTTTTGAATCTCTTTGCCCAGAAACTCGACTTTTCCCTTCTGGGGGTCCATGGCGCCTGATATGGTTTTTAAAATGGTGGTTTTACCCGCACCATTGGCCCCCAGAATAGTGACGATTTTTCCCTCACGAACCTGGAGGCTGATGCCCTTGACCGCCAGTATCGGGCCATAGTAGGTCTCGATATTTCTCAATGTCAATATGTTATCAGACATCTTTGTCTTCTCCCAGATATGCCTTGATGACATCGGGGTTTGCCCGAACCTCCCCGGGAGATCCGGCCGCCAGCACTTCACCGTAATTGATGGCCAGCACCTGGTCCGACACCTGAGAGACAAGATTCATGTTGTGTTCCACCATGATCACGGTAATGCCCAGGAGTTTCTTGATATCATCGATCCAGAAAGACATGTCTTCGGTTTCATCCACATTCAATCCAGAGGCGGGTTCATCCAGCAGAAGGAGCTTTGGCTCCGTACAGAGCGCCCGCCCCAACTCGACGACCTTTCGCACCCCATAAGGAAGGTTCTGGATCAACTGATCCCGGTAGTGCTGCAAATCCAGGAAATCGATCACATCTTCAACTTTTCTGCGGTGCTCCATTTCCATCCGTCTGACCGACGGGGAAAAGAGCAGATCCGAGAAAAACGTAGACCGGCAGTGAATGTGGCGACCGATAAGCAAATTGTGCAGGACCGTGGCATGGTCAAACAATTCGATGTTCTGAAATGTCCTGGCGATACCCAGGCGGACCACCTGATGAGCCGGCAAACGGGTGATGTCTTTATCTTTAAAAGTAATCCGGCCTTCCGTGAGATTATATATTCTGCTGATAATATTGAAAATGGTTGTCTTGCCGGCTCCGTTGGGCCCCACGATGGTAAAAATTGTGCCCTCGTCGACTTCGAAACTGACGTCATTGACCGCCCTGATACCACCAAAATCGATGGAAATGTTCTCTGTTTTAAAAAATGTCATTGCACACGTTCTGTTTTCAAATATGTTTTTGGACGTTTAAATGTTGCCTTGCGATAAAGCGGAAACATCTGAAAGTAGAGTTTGAATTTAATCCACCTGCCGTACAATCCCATGGGTTCAAAGATAATGAACAAGACCATGATAATACCGAAAAGCCCAGGTTCCAGACCCGGGAATTCTCCGATCGAATGGGGAATATAATCCTTGGCAATGGCAATTACCTGGGGTAGCAGACCCACAAAAACAGCCCCGAAAATGGCCCCGTGGATTGTTCCCAACCCCCCCACGACCACCATCATTAAAAGTTGAATGGACAAAAGGAAATTGAAAGTGTCCGGTGTTAAAAAGTACAGCCGGTGGGCGAACAAAGCACCCGCCAGTCCGGTAAAAAGGCCACTGATGGCAAAGGACTTGATTTTGTAGATGGACAGGTTGATTCCCATGCTCTCGGCCGAAATATCGGAGTCACGAATGGCGATAAATGCCCTGCCGCTGGGCGATCGGACAAGATTGATCGCGCAGTACAGCACCAGCAGTAGAATAGCCAGGCAAAGAAAATAAAAGTGCCAGGTACTGCCCAGTTCAAAGCCGAAAATTACCGGCATATCCACCGACATACCACCCAGGCCACCTGTCACTGATTTCCAGTGGGCAATGATCTCTTCAACGATAATGGCGAAAGCCAGTGAAGCAATGGCAAAGTAGATTCCGGTCATTCTTTTTAGAGGGATGGTGATAAGGGCGCCAATGCTGAACCCGAGCAGACCGGCCAAGGCGATAGAAATAATAAAAGGAACACCCAAACCCAAAAAATAACCATGGGTGTAGGCACCGATGGCCATAAAGGCGGCATGCCCCAGACTGGGCAGCCCGGTAAACCCGACCGGGATCATCAAGCCCAGCCCGGCAATGGCGTAGATAAAGATAAAGGCCATTTCACCGATATAAAACTCGCCCAGCACGGCAGGTGCGAGCAGCAAAACCGCCAACAGAAGACCATACCAGTAGACATACCCGCTGTGCTTAAAAAGCTTAATATCCTGAAAATATGAGGTTTTGAAAATGATGCGCATATAGAAAAACCATTTCCAACAAATCGATTGTTTGTATTAGACTTTCTTTTGCTGTACCTGAGCAAAGAGTCCCTGCGGACGTATGGTTAGTACCAGGAACATGATCAGGTACGCGGTGATTTCCTGAAAACCGGTCGGGAGATATGTCCCGGCCAGTTGTTCTGAACTGCCGATGATCAGCCCGCCAATCAATGCCCCGGGAAGGCTCCCGAAACCGCCGATGACCGCAGCCGCAAAAGCCTTGATGCCGAGAAAACCCATCTGCGGGCTTACCAACGATATAGGAGCCATTAATGTGCCGGCCACGGCAGCCACCAAAGCGCTGATGGCCCAGATCAGGGAAAAAACTCTCTTGACCGGAATCCCCATGTAATAAGCGGCCAACTGATTTTGCGAAGCAGCCTGCATGGCAATTCCCAGGCTGGAGAATCTGAAAAAAAGATACAATATCAGTGACAGGACGATGGTTCCGGCAATGACGACGAGGTATTCCTGGCCGATGACCAAACCTGCAATCTCGGCCATCTCCCCGGAATAGGGTGTCTCCAGGGACAGGATATCCGACCCCCATATTCCGCCGGCCACCGAACGTAGAATAAAGCCGATACTGATAGTCAAGATGATAACGGAAAGCTGGGATTCGCCAATCATCGAGCGTATCACGAGCATATCCAGCAGATAACCGAAAACAGCCATGGAAAAGATCGTCAGGAGAAAAGCGATCCAAAAAGGTAAACCAAGGATCCCCATATACGTCACGGCGAAAAAAGCGCCCAGCATCAACAGGTCTCCCTGGGCAAAATTTACGATCTCCGAGGCCTTATAGATCAAGACAAATCCCAGAGCGATGAGACCGTAAAGACATCCCTGCCCCAACCCGGTAATTAAAACCTGTAGAAATTCCAACTCTT
>JASJGV010000569.1:0-2806 GCA_033791325.1 Desulfobacterales bacterium
CGCTTGTCATAATAATGTTCCGAAAATAGGATGGCGGCATAAGGGTTTGTAGCAGAAAAACGGTCCTCAATCGGAACGTTTTTCTGACAACCCCTATATATCAGACCAGCATCGCACGAACGAAAGATTGAAGGAAAGAAATATGTCTGAACTCATTTTATCCATTGACCAGGGTACTACCGGAACCACGGTGCTCCTCATAGATGAAAATCTCAACGTCCGCGGGAAAGGGTACCGGGAATTTCGGCAGATCTACCCGGAACCCGGATGGGTTGAACACGATCCTGAAGACATCTGGGCCTCCGTGCTGGCGTCTTTGGATGAAGCTCTTCAGACAAGTGGTGTGGCAGCCTCGAAGATCGTCGGTATCGGTATTACCAATCAGCGGGAAACCAATCTTATCTGGGACAGGGAGACAGGCCGGCCCTTTCACAACGCCATTGTATGGCAATGCCGGCGAACGTCTGGGATTGTCGAGGAATTAAAAACCAAGGGGTACGAAGCTCTGTTTCAGAAAAGAACCGGCCTTTTACTGGATCCCTATTTCAGCGGAACAAAGCTCAAGTGGCAGCTTGATAACATTACAGGTCTGCGGAAAGAAGTTGAGGCCAAAAGGGCCATTGCCGGCACAATAGACACCTTCCTTACGTGGAAGCTGACGGATGGGGCGGCCCATGTGACTGACGTCACCAACGCTTCCAGAACTCTGCTGATGGATCTTGAGACCTTGTCGTGGGACGATGAGCTCTGCTCGATTCTCAGTACGCCGAAAACCATGCTGCCTGAAATCCGGAGTTGCTCAGAGATATATGGACACACCCGGAATGTGCCGGGGCTACCGGATGGTATCCCCATATGCGGCATGGCAGGTGATCAGCAGGCTGCCTTGTTTGGCCAGGCCTGCTTTGAAGAAGGTGAGGCAAAGTGCACCTATGGGACCGGCGGATTTTTGCTGATGAATACCGGTGCAACCCCGGTATCGAGCAAAAACAGACTCCTGACAACGGTAGCCTGGCAGGTAAAAAATACGGTGACCTATGCCCTCGAGGGGTCGGCTTTTATCGCCGGCTCAGCCGTAAAATGGCTTCGGGACGGATTGCAGTTTGTCGATGAGGCTTCTCAGATCGAGGCTTTGGCGAATCAGGTGACCGATTCCGGTGGTGTTACAGTGGTTCCCGGGTTTGTCGGGCTGGGAGCGCCGCACTGGCGTTCAGAGGCCAGGGGCTTGATTACCGGGCTGACACTGGGGACCAATCGCGCGCATTTGGCCAGAGCGACCCTGGAAGGAATTGCCTTGCAGAACGTTGAAATTTTGCAGGCCATGATTGCTGACAGCAATCACCCTCTGGTACAGCTCAAGGTGGATGGTGGGGCAAGCGCCAACAACCTGTTGATGCAGATGCAGGCCGATTTTCTGGGATGCCGTATCGTTCGTCCTGAAATGGTCGAGACTACGGCGTTGGGAGCCGCGTTCCTGGCAGGTATAGGAGCAGGTGTCTGGAATGATTTTGATGACATCGCCAGGGCCTGGAAAATGGATCGAGAATTTCAACCCGGCATTGATGACAAAGAACGTTTACAGGTACTTGAACGATGGCGTGAAGCGGTTTTGAAGGCGTGAAAAGGATCTGTTTCAGTTGAAACAAAATGTTGTATAAGATTAATTTTTGTGTTAATAAAAATAAACAATATGGCAATATATCGATAGGCTGAAACGTGAAATCATCTGATTTTGACCAAATAATTCAAAGAGTATTTGAGGCCACGGGAATTGATTCCCAAAACGAACTGGCCCAGGCTCTCCAGATCAACCGCTCGGCCGTTACCCAGGCAAGAAAGAAGGGGCAGGTGCCGGACCGCTGGCTGCTGAAACTCTATCGAAAATTCGGTTTGAATCCGGAATGGCTTGAAAGCGGCGATGGCCGCTCCTATCTAAAGAAACCTATTGGCAGCGTTGTTTCGGAATTTGAAAAGATTCCCAAGGTCAATGCCAGGCTTTGCGCCGGTGACGGGTCGTTTGAAACGGATGCGGATATTCAGTGCTATTATGCTTTCCAAGGGGACTGGCTGAGAAAAAAAGGTGCGGTTGACGCCATGGTGTTGTTCGATATTTTTGGAAACAGCATGGAACCGGAAATCAGGAACGGCGATACGGTTTTAGTCGATCAAAGCCAGAAGGCTATCCTGGCCGGGGCGCTGTATGCTATCGGTATTGAAGATACCATTATGGTAAAGCGGATCGAAAAAAGACCGAACAAACTGGTATTGCTGAGCAACCACAAGGATTATCTGCCCATCATGCTCAACCGGGAAGATGCCGGTGCTGTCAGGATTATTGGTAAGGTAATTTGGGTATGCCGGGAAATATAGTTATAAGCTATCTTAAAACTATCTTTTGGCCCAAATTCTGTGTTGTGCTCGCGTTTCAAGTCCTCAAAATACTGTAGTATTCCTGCGGGTTGAAACTTAAGCCCGCCTTGACTTTGAACCAAAATCTTATCTTTAAGATGGCTTATAGATAAAAAAGCGACAAAGTCGCGTTTGATAAAATCGTTGGTCGATTTTATTGTTTATATAAATAAACAATGATGGGCAATCAACAGTTTGGAAAGGAGACAGGAAAATGACAAAAGAAATGGTTCAATGCCCCAAGGACTCAAAAATTATGTATCAGCGGGATGTCTGTGAAAATATATTTCGAAAGGGGAATCTTCGTTGCTGGTGCAAGACGTGTGTGTTATTCCGGGATGAGGAGCAAGAGACGGAGAACCTCTAGACCGAACATTTTACGAAACTTGACGAGGTG
>JASJGV010000570.1:0-2678 GCA_033791325.1 Desulfobacterales bacterium
GATATTCGGATTTCGAATTTCTTTCAACCAACTCTCTACAGAAGCAAACCCTAATAGCTTTAAACAGCATCAATTCCTTCAGCCCGGATACATATTATCTTAACTGTTTGGGCCGCTCATCCACAACGCGAAGGGCTTTGCCCTCACTCCTGGCGATAAACTTGGGTTCTACCAGGTTGACTTCGACACCGATGCCCATGTTGCCCTTGATGTGCCCCCTGATCTTACCTTCGATTTCGGATCGCTTGTCTGCACCTGCTTCGTAAATTTCTTTTTTGCCTTCAACCTGCACCACGAGCTGGTCGAGGTAACCTTTTTTGCGTACGATCATGCGATACTGTGGTTCGACCTCTTCGATATCGAGCAGTAGGGATTCTATCTGAGATGGGAACACATTGACACCACTGATGATCAGCATATCGTCTGTTCGTCCGAACACCTTCTGCATTTTGATCAGGGTTCGGCCACAGGCACATTTCTCACGTCTGAGACTGGTGATATCTTTGGTACGATATCGGATCATGGGCATGGCTCTGCGTTGCAGGGATGTGAAAATGAGTTCACCTTTTTCACCCAGCGGCAGCGGTTCCATGGTTGCAGGGTCGACAATTTCCGCCAGATAGTGGTCTTCGTTGATATGCAGACCATCCTGAGCCTCGCAGTCAAAAGAAACGCCAGGGCCCCCAAGCTCTGTCAAACCATAAGATTCGTGGGCCTTGATGCCCATACGCTCTTCAATCTCCTTGCGCATCTGCGTTGTCCAGGGCTCAGCACCGAACATGCCGACCCGCAAGGGCAATTTCCGGATATCAACATTTAATTCTTCAGCACGTTCGGCAATAGTCAGGGCATAAGAGGGCGTACTGCATAGTACATCGGCGTTAAAGTCTTTCATCAATGTAATCTGGCGTTCCGTCAGACCGGCACTGGTGGGGACCGTCGTGCACTTGAGGGCCGTAGAGCCCTGGTGAAACCCGAGACCGCCGGTAAATAGACCGTGACCATAAGCATTCTGAACCACATCTTCGGGCCGAACACCAGCAGCCCAGAAATTTCGGACCATGCACTCCGTCCACTGCTCAAGGTCCGCCTGCGTATAAGGCCCGGTAATTGGCTTCCCCGTGGTTCCTGATGAGGCATGTACTCTGACCACTTCTTTCAGCGGTACCGCACATAGTCCAAAGGGGTACTTGTCGCGCAAATCCTCTTTTACAGTAACAGGAAATTTGGCAATATCTTCCAGACTTTTAATATCACCCGGCTTAACCCCCATTTCCTGGAATTTATTTTTGTAGAAAGGAACTTTATTGGATACCCACTTAACCGTTTCTTTCAGCTTTTCCAATTGCAACTCTTTGAGTTTTGCGGCCGGCATGCACTCGAATTCTTTATTCCAGGGCATTTAGTCCCTCCTTGATGTGATATGAAAAAAATATGATGTTAGGTTTTAAGTGTTAAGTTTTATGTGTTACTTTCCGCAGCAGAAAAACCCAGTTCAAAAGCTTTGATATTTGTGTCTACAAAAGCCTGTTTTGTAGTGGTGCGTATGGCGTGTTTGATGTTTTCTGCCGACAAGGGCAAGATTCCGGTCTGGATCAGTGCCCCCAGCAGGACAATGTTCAATGACATGGAGTTGCCAGCTTGAACTGCCAGGTCAGAAGCATCAAAGGCAACCAGTCGACTTGTTTTTTCCCTGATCAGACGCTGGAGCTCTTCCATATCAGGATATGTGCCGATACCGATGCCCACGGTAAAGGGAGGCAGTGGTGTTGTGTTTGTAATGACCACCGTCTCTTTGCTGCATTTGTTCAGGGCCCGTAACGTTTCAGAGGGTTCAAATCCAACCAGAATGTCTGCTTCCCCATCAGAGATAATGGTACTTTTGGCATCTCCAAAAACGATAGCCGATTCAACAACACCACCTCGCTGAGCCATTCCGTGAATTTCGCTCATTTTCACAGGTATGTCTGAATTCAACGCAGCCTCGCCGAGAACTTTTGAAGCCAGAAGATTCCCCTGACCACCCACCGCTACGATTATCAATCTTTTTGTTTCCATAATTTATCCAATCTTCAATTTTCTTCTTTCCCCGCTGCTTTCGGCGCGGTTCAAATTAAAATTAGTTTAAAATCCATGAACTCATCCTTAAGATTTCATGGGTAATATTGCATTTTCAGGGCATATCTGGGCACAAACAGCACACCCCACACATATCTCCGGATCAATTTTGACACGACTTTTCTCGATATAAAAAGCAGGGCACCCCAAGCTGGTAATACAGTCTTTATGATCTTTGCACTTGTCGGTTACATAGAAAGGGCGCGCTTTTAACTGTTTCAAGCCTTTGGCGTATAGGGTGCAGATCTCTTCTGCTATAATTACCGAGACACCCTCATAGCCAACCGCTTCTTTAATCGCTGCTATACTTTTCTTTAATCTGAACGGCTTGATTTTCGAGATATGTTTTACACCGATTCCTTTGACAACTTCTTCAATCGATATACGACCATAGTCGCTCAGATTAAAATTTCCCATATCAACACCGGGGTTTGGCTGGTGTCCTGTCATCGCGGTTGTTCTGTTATCCAGTATGGTATAAACGAACTTATGCTCATTGTAAACAGCATTTACGAGACCGGGAATGCCTGAATGGAAGAATGTCGAATCTCCCAGGAATG
>JASJGV010000571.1:0-3000 GCA_033791325.1 Desulfobacterales bacterium
TAAAAAAACTTCTGAAACCGCGATCGTAATTCATGCCGTCCCTTAGATAGAAAGGCGTATCCACAACCGCTGCCGTATGCAGCCCTTTTGCAGTCAGAATTTCCGCCAGGGTGGTCACCTTTGATGGCAAGGGGGACCATCCCATAAAAGACATGGTCCAACGTCCTGTAAAATGATCCGCACGGGTGGGCATGGTTGGAAAGCCGGCAGCATAATGGCGCTGAAACCGTATCGATCTGGCGGCCAGCATGTCCAGAGAAGGGGTTTGAATCTGCTTGTTGCCATAGGCTCCCACGTGATCGCGTCTGAAGCTGTCCGAAGTTATCCAGATAACATTCATTGTTGTTCTCCCATGCAAATTGGAAGTTTAAAGGGTGAATCTTGACGAGTTAAATAAAAAGTCATTCCACACAGCCAATTACTTGTCAAGCTTCATGAATTGATCGGGGTTGGTCTGTTTTGAGTGGTGTTGTTTGAATCGTGCCCCTGCCTTTTCGATGGTATTGCAGGGGTGTGGGGTCGAGGGCCTATACTGTTATGGTGACCACGGGGCAAGACGCATGTAAAATTACATATTGGGCTGTTGATCCAAATAACAGTTTGCTGACTTTAGATTTTTTTATAATACCGATAAAAACAAGGTCGATCTCCTCTTCTTCGGCAAATTTGACCAGTTTTTCTCCCGGTTCCAGAGAGGTTACCAGCAACTGTACATTATATGTTATGTCAACGTCTTCAATCTGCTTACTCACGTTGGTTTCCATTTCCTTTTCCATTTCAAGAATCTTGGAATGTTTGATGGGAAGCTCGCGCGTAACTGCTTTCACGATCACTAAGCTGGCGTTCCATACTTTGGCATGCGCCTGAGCTTCTTTTAAAATCGAAGACGATGGATCTGCTTCTTCATAACAGACTAAAAACTTCATGGGGTTCTCCCTTAAAATATATCTACAAAGGTATTTACGACTCTTCGATAAAGGTTGTCTTCACGGCAATACCCAGGGCGGCTTTGCGCTCTCTTTCGGCCAATACACCGTCGAGCCAATCCGGATCCATCTCCGGCACCGATTCCAGCAACAAATCTGTATATTCATGATGGGGTGGTGTCAGAATATCTGTTTTACGGCCCTGTTCCACGATTTTGCCCTGCAGCATGACCACGATTTCATCTGCTATGGCCTTAACCGTGGCCAGATCATGGGTAATAAAAAGATACGACACCTGCAGGTCATTCTGGAGCTTGCGCAATAGCTTTAAAATTTCTTCGGCCACCAGCTGATCCAAGGCGGAAGTGACCTCATCACAAATAATCAAATCGGGTTTGGCTGCCAGAGCACGCGCAATGCAAACCCGTTGCTTTTCCCCACCGGAGAGTTCCCCCGGAAATCGATCTTTGTATTTTGGCGTCAATTCGATCATATCCAACAACTCAAGAACACGCTTCTCACCCTCTTTGCCATGAATACCATAATAAAAATTAAGAGGGCGTCCAATGATCTTGCTGACCCTTTGTCTGGGATTGAGAGCCGTATCCGGCATCTGGTAGATCATCTGCATTACCCTGAGACTATCCTTTTTGCGGTTTTTCAAAGCCGGCGGCAGATCTTTGCCGTCATAGTTGACACGACCTTTGATGGGCGGCAGCAATCCGGTTATCACGCGGGCCAGTGTGCTTTTCCCGCTGCCCGATTCTCCCACCAGGGCCACGGTTCGGCCACGCCTGATTTTCAGATCAATGTCCTGTAGGACCAACTCCTTGCCCGTGTAACTTGCCGAAATGTTTTCGACCTCCAGAATGATATCATGTTCTGTCTTTGAAAGGTCCTTTTCTTCTCGAAGTGTTCGGACAGAAAGAAGGGCACGTGTGTATTCCTCTTTAGGATTGGCAATCAATTGGCGGGCATTGTTTTCTTCAATAAGATCGCCATAGCGCAACACCATGATCCGGTCCGCCAACTGAGCCACCACAGCCAGGTCATGGGTGATGTAAATGGCTGCTGTATTGAATTGTTGAGTGATGCGTTTTATGGCAGCCAACACTTCAATCTGGGTTGTCACATCCAGTGCAGTGGTGGGTTCGTCAACTATGATAAGGTCGGGCTTGCACGCCATGGCCATGGCCACCATGGCACGTTGCAGTTGTCCACCTGAAACCTGGTGTGGATACCGGTAGCCGATGTGTTCCGGGTCTGGAAGCAGCAGACGTCCGTAAATATCGATGGCCTCCTTTTCAGCCTCTGCAAAGGACATGAGATGGTGCTGCGTGGGAGCCTCGGCATACTGCTTGACGAGCCGGTGTGCCGGGTTAAAAGAGGCCGCTGCACTTTGTGCTACATAGGCAATCCGAACACCTTTAATTTTCCTCAAGGTCTCCTCCGGCGCTCCAAACAGTTCGATGTCATCGAACAGGATGGAACCGGAAGATATACGGCAACCCTGACGGGTATAGGCCATGGAAGCCAGTCCGAAGGTTGATTTTCCAGCCCCGGATTCCCCGATTAAACCCAGCACCTCCCCTTTATCCAGGGTTAGGCTTAGGCCATTGATGATGGGCCGCCACTTTTCGTCGCTGAATCCTTCGATCCAGATATCCTTCATCTCTAATAAATGCGTCATCTATCCACCACTTCTAGTCTTTCAAGCCGCTGGCGACATGCAGAAACCAGTCGACGATTAAATTGACACCCACTGTCAGTAAAGCGATCGCTCCGGCTGGCCACAAGGGGATGAAAATGCCAAAGGTGATCGCGCCGGCATTTTCCCTCACCATACCGCCCCAGTCCGCCGTAGGCGGCTGGATGCCGAGACCCAAAAAAGATAATGCGGCGATGAACAAAAATACGAAACAGAACCGCAGACCAAATTCGGCCACGAGTGGCGGCATGGCGTTGGGCAGGATTTCCTGGCGCATCAGCCACCAGGTTTTTTCACCACGCAGCCGTGCTGCCTCGACATATTCCATGACGGCGATGTCCATTGCCACAGCACGTGACAAACGGA
>JASJGV010000572.1:0-6484 GCA_033791325.1 Desulfobacterales bacterium
GACGGGTTCTCGCTCTTGCGAGCAATTTTGTCGATTTCATCGATGTAGATAATGCCATGCTGGGCATTCTCGATATCGCCATCAGCTTCGCGAACCAGATCCCTTACCAGGTCTTCTACATCGCCTCCCACATAGCCTGTCTCACTGAACTTTGTGGCATCTCCTTTCACAAACGGCACACCGATCTTTTTGGCGATAAGCTTGATCATGTAGGTTTTCCCTACACCGGTGGGGCCCACCATCAGGACATTGTTTTTAATGCTCCCCACCATATCATTGACAGTGTCGGGAGATGCCTGATAGCGCTTTATACGGTTGAAATGCGTACATATTTTGGTGGCAAGAATTGCCTTGGCACTTTCCTGTTTGACAATGTACTGATCCAGGTAAGCAACCAGTTCTTCCGGTTTGAGATCGAAGCTGATTTTCTTTTCTCTTTTAGGCGGTTTTTCATCGGGGCCATCCATGTTTTCTTGCTGGATAACCATCGGTTGAGCAACTTTGACATTTCCGCCAAATTTTTTTGTAAGAAATTCAGCTATTTCTTTCTCAAGTTCTTTGGGTGTCGGTATTTTTTCATTTATCTCTTTCATAACGATTTACATTATAATCACGGGCTGCCGTGATTGCAAGCATGGGCTTGCTTTTTGGGTTGGAGGGTCGGAGGGCAGCTATCAGCAATAAGCTTTAAGTGGTAAGCAGCATTCCAGCCAATAAGTAGGGTTCGGGGTTTGAAGGGTTGGCGGGTAGCTAAAGGCCAATAACCTGAAGCAACCTAACAGCATTATGTCTAAACGCCTAAAAGACTAAATATCGCACATGATTAAATCATAAAGCGATTGTTTTTTTGGTTGACTTCCAGCCAGACTTATGATGCATCTTCGCCAATAAAATTGGAGAAGCATTTCATTTACCCATCAACGAATGATTTTATAATACAGGAGCAATATTGGGAAAAATACTCTACGTAATTTCGGCAGTCGGGCAAGATCGTCCCGGGCTGGTACATTCAGTCACGCAGATTCTATCGGAATTGCATATCAATATTGTCGATATCGAGGCCCGATCCGTCCGGGGCCATTTCACCATGTTTCTGGTGGTCGATTTAAGTACCTCGGATAATGACTATGGCGACCTGCTCCAAGCCCTGGAACCGATCCGTTCTAATTTCAACATGGGCATACGGGTCGAACCGTATGTTGAAGGTCGCCGTAAAGTTGACAAGCGCATGATGATTTTTACCCTCATGGGTAAAGACCGACCGGGGATTGTTGCTTCGATTTCGGGTATGTTTTCCGAGAACAGCATCAATATTGAAACCATCAAAATGATTGCCCGGGGTGAATACATCGCCACGGAGATCACCATAGACACATCGGATATTGCTGATATCAAAGGTATGCGCCGGATGCTCTATGCGTTTTCAGAGAATTCAGGTCTGGATGTTTCATTGCGGGATTATAATATCTTTCAGAAGCAGAAACAGGTTGTTCTTTTTGATTGCGACAGCACCATCATCCAGGGAGAGATCATCGATGAACTGGCCAAGGTGGCGGGTGTCGGGGAAACGGTCAAGGAAATGACCATCAAGGCCATGAACGGCGAAATGAGTTATACTGAAGCCGTGAAAAAGCGTGTGAGTCTTTTAAAGGGTTTGACAGTGGAGCAGCTTGGAATTTTGTCCAAAGGGGTTCATTTGACACCTGGTGCCGAAGAGCTCATTTCGACACTTCACCGGATGGGTTACAAGGTCGGTGTGATATCCGGTGGGTTTTCCTTTTTTACCGACTATCTCAAGGAGCAGCTCAACCTTGATTATGTTTTTGCCAATGAGCTGGAATTAATAGATGGTGTTGTCACCGGGGAAATCAAAGGCACCATTATCGATGCCAAACGTAAAGGGGAAATTCTTTTGGAAATCGCGCAATTAGAGCGAATTTCCCTTGATCAGATTGTGGCGGTGGGAGATGGTGCCAACGACCGCTTCATGCTGGAGAATGCCGGCCTGGCCATTGCATTCAGCCCCAAGGAAATATTGAAAGAATACAGCGATGGGATGATTACGACAGATAACCTGTCGGGGTTAAGATATTTTATGGGAATACCTGAGGACAAAAATTAAAATTCATCTCAACCTGCTGAGATGAATTTTAATTTAAATAGACTGAAACTAAATCGGTGCCAATTTAACGATAGACCAATAGTGGCACTCAATATCTAAAACCTAAAACGATTCTTTTAATAATCTACCCGCTCCTTGAGCTCTTTCCCGCATTTGAAATAGGGTAGTTTTTTCGGGGATATTTGTACGGTTTCTCCGGTTTTGGGATTTCTGCCGACATAGGGTTTGTACTGTTTGACATAAAAGGAACAAAACCCACGTATTTCCACTCGCTCCCCCCGTGCCAATGTTTCGACCATTTCGTTGAAAAAAGTGTCGACAATTACTTTGGCCTCAGTTTTTGTCAAACCGTTTGCCTCACTGAGGGCATCTGCCAAATCCGCTTTATTCATTGTTTTCTCCTATTCGCTTTCAGGTGGCGGTCATTTCCACCCCGTCGTTACAAGGATTTTTTTATTTAAGCCTGTATCAAACCGCACTCAGGGCCTGTTGTCAAATAAAATCGTTAAACGAATAAAAACGCTGCACGATTTTGTCATGCGTGGTCTTGGCGCTTTTCCGAGACAGTATCAGCCCTTGTGGGTGATATTGTCCTTCGGATGTCATTTGCACTTCGTGCGATATTCGCACTACATGCGTCATTTGTCCTGTCGGACGACATTTGCGCTACGCGCGTCATTATGCCCTTTCGGGCGCCATTTATTGTTGCTTTTAGCTACAATTAATTACGCGAAGCGAATTACACGAAGTAAATGACCATAAATTACGCGAAGCAAATGACATGAAATTAATCCACCTGCGACAGTATGTCTCGCTCCCGGGCATCCGGGAGGATACCGGTGATTATCGCTTCCAGCACAACCGTGTCATCCTGATTCTTGTACACAGCCTCAGCGATGGCCCTGCGATTTTTATCAATGGAAGTAATGGTGAATATGCAGGTGATGGTATCTTCGAAATAAACCGGTTGTTTAAAACGAAAATCCATGCCGGTTGCCAGCCATCCTATCTGACCACCGATCTCGGTGAGAATACTGGCCGCCAGGAGTCCGTGGCAGATTTTCCCTTTGAAATTTTTTGCTGCTGCAAATCGATCATCAAAGTGAACCGGGTTGTAATCCCTGGTGATATCAGCGAAAATATGCATGTCCGATTCTGTGAAGGTTCGCGTTATCACAAAGGAGTCCCCCGTTCTCAATCCCTGGATGGTCTTTTGTCGTATCTCGGTCATATTGGCTTTGTTTTCATAATATATAGGATTATTGAAGAACCTCGCAGCATGCGAAACACTGCCGAACGGCAGAGCCTATGGGAAATGTGTGTGCTGTCACGGTTCATCTCAATCATGGTCACTGGAGGTAAGTTCCCGTAAAAATTCGTTGTTATGGCCTAATAAGCGCCAGGTTACTTGCCATTACCCCCGTCTTCTGTTAGACTGATAGTCAGTATCGCGATAGAACGACAACATTGTGCTTCATGAAAGTAACCATCGATTTTATTTGCATTAAAATCATGGCTCCAACATTTGTCAAGCAACGATTGTATTATAAACGGAGGAAAATGCCATGTATCGAATCTTGATTGGATCATTGGCGGTGCTGCTGTTTATGACTGCCGGTCATCCCGCGTCAGCACAGGAAGCGGGTAGCGCATTTTACGACGAAGGAATCTTTGCCTACGAAGATGGCAAATACAAAGTTGCCGAAGCAGCCTTCAGTAAAGTGCTCGCGGGAGATCCCAATAATCCGTCCGCCAACCACTATCAGGGAAAGACATATATCAAGATGGAGCGTTTTGTAGAAGCCAAACCATTTATCGAGACCGCATGGAAAGGGGATCCTGGTTTGCCGGATCTTGCCTTTGACCGGGCCTATCTTTACTATAAAATGGCAGATTACGGCAGGGCAACCGGTCTTTTTCAGGATGTACTGAAGCAAGAACCCTCCCGAATCATGGCTGGTTTTTACTGTGGTGTTTCTCTCTTTCACAATCAACAATATCAGGAAGCCAATTCATACTTCCTGATGGCGGCGGAGAACAGCCCGGATCTGAAAATAAAAGCCTATTATTATTCTGGTTTGTGTTTTTTCTACATGGGACAGGATGCCCCGACAGCGGATAAAATGACTTATGTAAAGACCAACGCTGAATCGAAAGAGGTTCGTGACAACGCCGACCGGTGGATCGAAAAGATACAGGCAGGGGGAAAAGAGCGCAAGCCATACAGGCTCCAGGCCAAACTTGCTTATGAATATGATGATAACGTGCCCCTGGAGCCGACCGATCAGGACGATCTCTACTCTGACGAAAAGGATTCCTCGATTCTGGGATATGTGGAGGGTGAATACGACTTTGTCAATCAGGACGCCGTTATTCTGGGTGCTGGGATCAGCCGCTTCCAGTCCTGGCACATGGATCTGGACGCGTACGATGCCTCCGATACAGCCATAGAAATTTATGGGCAGTATCTGACTGGCCTTTTTACATATGGTCTGCAGATCCGTCCGAGTATCTACCAGCTGGATGGCAAGGATTTTCTTTTCACAACGCAGGTCAGACCTGAAGTTTCCTACACTTACAATCAACAGCTTTCTCTGTGGTTTTCCTACACGTTTTCGAAAAACGATTATCGCAAGAAAGTTTATGACGACAGGGACAGTGACAACCATGAAGTGTTTCTGGATACTGTGTATCTGTTGGGTGATGACAAGGGATATGCACTAGGCGGCATCGGGTATGAATACAATGATGCTTCCGAAGACCCTTACGATTACGGCCGGTTTACACTCAGGGCCGGCGGATCTTTGAACCTGGCATATGCGCTGCGTCTCGGGGTTTTGGCAAACTATGCGGGCAAGGCATACAAAGATGACGATGCCATCCAAGACAAGAAACGGGAGGACACGCGTTACAAAATTACCGTGTCCCTTTCCCGGGAACTCTATTACGAATGGCTGGAAATCGCTGCAGAGGCTAGCTACACGAAAAACGATTCCAATATCGATGATTACGAATATACGCGTAAGGTTGTTGGTATCGGGTTGTCGGCTGCTTATTAGAAGCCATCTCAATAAAGTGAGCGTTTTAACATGCAACAGGAGAATGAAACCCAACCAGGAGAAATCCAATGATCACACGAATAAAAAAGATAACCTTTGCCTTATGTTTGGCCCTGTCGATCATATGCTTTCCGGGCATTGTTCCGGCACCGGCGGCAACGGTTCTGCCGCAAGGTCTGGTCATGGAAGATACCTACAGCCCCGGGAGGGGCCGACCCGTTGGTATTGTTCAGCAGGTACTGGGTGATGTCGTCATTATGCACGGGGATGTGCTCAAGGGCTACAGAGCGGAGCGTGGGATGCGTCTCTACAAGGGGGATAGCGTCATGACCCTTGCGTATGGCAAGGTTCGCTTCAAGCTGAATGACGGGAGCATTCTCTCCCTGGCGTCTGAAACAAAACTGAAGCTGACCCAGAGTGTTTACGAGAAGAAAAAAGAGAGACGCTCTTCATTTCTTCAGATGGCTTTGGGTAAAGCGCGGTTTTTTGTTGTCAAGATGCTCGATTTCAAACGATCCGAGTTCAAAGTCAAAACACCCACGGCGGTCTGTGGTGTCCGGGGATCTGATTTTATTCTGGAGGCGACCGAATCGGAAACCATCGCCACCGCGCTGGTGGATACGGAACTCGAATACCGGGGCCTTGCTTTTCTTGAAGGCCCACCCATGATTTTGAGGGATTTCCAGTCATCCATAGCCAGGAGAGGAGAGCGGGCATCGATTCCCGTGAAATTGACTCAGGATAAGATCGAAGAGAAAAAGAGTCCTTTTATCGGCGTTGCTCCTGAAACGGGCGCCTCCGAGGATGATGATGCCATGATACCGCTTGCAACTTATGACGATACCGGCGTAGACCAGGTGGATGATCTGGAGGACATTCTTCCGGATGATACAGACGACCGCAGAAGATACGATGATTTTCTAAAAGAACTCAAACCCTGGACACCCTCTGAGTTCGATACCATCAAGGAGTCCATTGTCGAGGAGGACATTGGGGGGATGCTGCCGGATTTCCCGGGTTCTCCGGATCAACAGTAAACCATAGGCTATAGCCATTGTCCTGGCAGGGCTAAAGCTGTATTGCAGGTTAACAGGGTTCCATCTTTTTCAAGAGGTCATAAATATTTAAAAACTTGAAGGGGAAGCTGTCATGAAACCAAGAACTCATACGAACATAGTACTGATTATCTTTTTTTATGCCTGTAGCTTTATCCTAGCCGGCGCCGCCCACAGCGCCTGGAACATAGAATCCAGCCCGACAACTGTTATGCTTAACGATGTCTGGGGTGTTTCTGCAAATGAAG